>NZ_MUFH01000099.1:0-8313 GCF_001996115.1 Salinivibrio sp. MA427 | reverse complement strand
ATAAAACGGCAGATCAGCAAGATAGCAGCGAATGGTTCAAATTAAATTCGTGACCAAGATCTCATATCTGTAAGGAAAACTTACATTTCGCGATCGTTTTCACGTTTTTTCCCCGTGTTATACTGGGGCTTATCCTTTACTACTCGGACCTGTTGATGCTCAGCCCTGCCGTAAAATCAGACATTCGCGCGTGCTACCAGACGCTACAAGACCAACTTCCCCACTTTATTCCGCGCAAAGCTCAAAACTATTTAGTGGCAGAGCTGGCCAAAACCTTGGCGGGTGATTATGACCCCAAGCGTCGGCTACTGGTGGCCGAGGCCGGCACTGGGGTGGGCAAATCAATGGCGTATTTGATGGGCGCGATTCCGTTTGCGCTTAACAACAATAAAAAAGTGGTGGTGTCGACCGCAACCGTGGCGTTGCAAGAGCAGCTCGCCGATAAAGATATCCCGTTTTTTCATCGTATCTGCCCCAAGCCGTTTGATTTTATCTTGGCCAAGGGGCGGCAGCGCTATTGCTGTGCACACAAGCTGRGTGCAGTGGCAGAGACCGAGAGCATCCAAGGGGCGCTATTTGCTCAAAAACCCAAGCGCAGCGAGCAATTGTTGCTGAATGATCTTTACGTTGCCCTGAGTCGAGGAAAATGGGATGGCGACCGCGACAGCTGGCCCAAACCGATTGCCGATCACCTATGGCAAGCGATCGCCTCTGACAAACACACCTGCCATGCTGGCCTGCCCGCTCACCGTGGTTGCCCCTTTGCCAAAGCACGCGAGGCAATGGATAAAGCCGATGTGGTGGTGGTCAATCACAGCTTGCTGCTCGCCGATCTCGAACTCGGCGGCGGGGTGATCTTGCCCGAGCCAGAGCAGTGCCTGTATATGATTGACGAGGCGCACCACCTTCCCACGGTGGCGCGTGACTTCTCAGCGGCCAGTGCCAGTTTGCTCGGCGTGGTCGGTTGGCTAGAAAAGCTGAACCAAGCCGCTACCAAGTTGGGAAATACCGCGGATATGACGCGCGCACACCGCTTTGTTGATAGCTTACTCGAGGCAATACAAACCCTGATCCCCGGGTTACGCGAGGCAAAAAATATGCTCAGTCAACTGTCGCTCAACGACGACGGTTGTTATCGCTTTGCCGATGGTGAACTGCCCGAAGCCCTGATTGCGCCCAGCGAACAACTAAAAACCGCGAGCAAAAAAGCTCATCAGGCATTGGGAAAGATCCATGATTTGATCAATGAGCGTCTGAAAGAAAATGACATTTCTGCCAAACTGGCTGATCCGGCGCTCGCCGAAACCGCGTTTTTCCTCCAACGGTTAGAAAATTTAGAAAAAGTCTGGACCTTAATGGCCCAACCGAATGCCGATAAAGGCGCACCGCTTGCCCGTTGGGTGCAAGCCTGCCGTGAGCGCGAGGGGGATCTTTGGGTGCATGTCTCTCCCTTAGAAGTAGGCTGGCGTCTGGATCAAATGCTCTGGTCTCGCGCCGCCGGGGTTGGCCTGTTTTCTGCGACCTTGCGCGCCCTGAATCGCTTTAGCTATTTTTGCCGCCAAGTCGGACTGAGTGAAAGCGATGGTTCGCGCTATTTAGCCTTGCCCTCGCCGTTTGATTACGCCAATAAAGCGCGCTTGGTGATCCCAACCATGCCTTGTGAGCCGCAAGCCAGTGCCTTTACGGCGGCACTGAGCGAGAAAATTATTGAGCACCTAGAGGGCGAGCGAGCGTCCTTGGTATTGTTCGCCTCTTATTGGCAGATGAAACAAGTCACCCAAGCCATTGAGCAAACGGTCATACAACGCGGCTGGCAACTGCTCTGTCAGGGCACACAATCACGCACGGCGCTATTAAAGGCCCATCAGCAAGCAGTCAGTGCGGACAAAACCAGTATAATTTTTGGCACCGGCAGTTTTTCCGAGGGCTTAGATTTACCCGGTAACTTACTGACTAATCTCATTATAACGAAAATTCCCTTTGCGGTCCCCACTTCTCCAGTGGAAGAAGCTCACGCGGAGTATATTGAACGCTGCGGTGGCAATCCGTTTTTACAAATCGCGGTCCCAGAAGCGAGTAAAAAGCTGGTGCAATCAGTCGGTCGTCTACTGCGCAAAGAGGAAGACTCTGGTAAAGTAGTGCTTCTTGACCGGCGTATTATCACCCGCAGATATGGCCAATCTTTACTCGACTCGCTGCCGCCATTCAAACGCGTGATCGAACCTTAAATTAACGAGTGACTATGCTTGAATTGATTGATCTTTCGACCTTAGTGATCCTAGGGCTGACTGCTTTTGTCGCCGGCTTTATCGATGCCGTCGCCGGCGGTGGCGGCATGCTGACTGTTCCAGCCCTATTATCACTGGGTTTGCCGCCCCATGTGGCATTAGGTACCAATAAACTGGCCGCGACCTTTGCCTCCAGCACCGCCGCCTTTACCTATTATAAAAAACGTCTTTTTTCGCCTGTATTTTGGCAACACGCGTTTTGGGGCACCTTGATTGGCGCAACTGCAGGGACTTTACTGGTTGATGTGTTAAGCACTGAATGGTTAGAAAAGGCGATCCCCGTGGTGGTGCTTGTGGCAGCGATTTACACCGTTTGGCATCCCCACCCTAAAGGAGATAACAACCAGCTCCCCGCGCGCTGCCCTAAGTTACCGATGAAGCAATGGAGCCAAGGCCTGTCGTTGGGCTTTTACGATGGCGTTGCCGGTCCGGGTACGGGCGCGTTTTGGACGGTGTCTACCATGTCGCTCTATCGGATGAATATTTTGCTCTCTTCCGGATTGGCGAAAGCGATGAACTTCACCAGTAATATTACCTCATTGGTGGCGTTTACGCTTTTGGGCCATGTGAACTGGGCGCTTGGGCTGACCATGGGCGTATGCTTGATGCTGGGGGCATTTATTGGCGCCCACTCCGCGATTCGTTTTGGCAGTCAGTTTATTCGACCTATTTTTGTGACCGCGGTGGTGATTTTAGCCGGTAAACTGGCCGTTGATGCTTGGTTTTAATCGCCGTTATCGTCGCCGCTGTGCGTGACTGAGAGACCTATAATGAAAGCGCAAATCGATGCAATGTCCCAACACCTTGAGCAACTGGCCAATCAAGCCGCAGAGGTCGACCGACGCCGTGGCGAAGCCCGCGCGCCTTTATTCGCGACAACGCTTTTTCATTGCAAAGGCAAATTGCTCACACCCTGTGTGAACGAAGCCCAAGGATTGCTGGCAGTGATGCAGCGCGATCACCAACAAGGGGCGCTGAGCGATGCACGTGCGACCCATATTTGCGACACCTTGTTATCGCAAATCACCGCGCTACAACGTGAACTGGCGACACAGCCGTTACGTAAGCAAGAGCAAGCCAAACGCGGGCCACGACGCCAGGCGATTGGTGAGCTTTATCAAGACTTAGCCAAGCACCAAGATTGGGAGCGTCGACTGGCCGATAAACTCCGAGACGCCAATGCCAGCGTCGAGATGGCATCGACCCCCGCGGTGCGTCAGCAGTACCAAAAACAAGTGCTTGCCTTAGAACAACGCCTAGCACGCTGCACCAAGGCGCGAGAGCGTATCGAAACCACGATCAGTTACCGAGAAAAAAAATCGTGATTCACGTTCAGCTCACACCAAGCGTCAAACCCGAGCGCTCAACCAGGAGAGATACGTGCTGCCATTGATTTATCATCCGGTGTACTCGGACTTTCCCCTTCCCGACGGCCACCGCTACCCTTTGCAAAAATATCGATTGTTGTTTGAGCGGTTACAACGCCTGGCGTTACCGGTTGAATTTCATCAACCGATCCCGGCCACTCGAAAAGTGATTGATGCTGTTCATGATCCCGCGTATGTCAGTCAGTTGCTGGCAGGGGATCTCCCCTTAGTCAAAATGCGTCGGATTGGTTTTCCATGGAGCGACGCACTGATCGCACGCAGTTTAACCTCGCTCGGCGGCACCACACTGACGGTCGATCACGCTCTAGATTCAGGCCTTGCTATTCATCTTACCGGCGGCTATCACCATGCGCACCACGACTTTGGCAGCGGCTTTTGTTTATTTAATGATTTGATGATTGCCGCCCGCCATGCGCTCACCCAGCCAGGCATTGATAAGGTGATGATTGTCGATTGTGATGTACATCATGGTGATGGCACCGCCGCCTTGGCCGCCGACCACCCCGATATTGTGACGTTTTCTGTCCATTGCGAGAAAAATTTTCCCTCACGCAAACCCCCCTCCGATTTGGACTTACCCCTGCCAACAGGCACAGGCGATCAGGACTATCTCAGCGCTTTTTTGCCCTTGTTAGATCTCGCCCTCGCACAATACCGCCCTGATATGGTGATTTATGATGCGGGGGTCGATGTCCACCAAGCCGATGCGCTTGGCTATTTGACGTTATCGACCGAGGGCATTTATCAACGCGATAGCGGGGTACTCTCACGCTGTGCCAAGCATGATATTCCGGTCGCCGCGGTGATTGGTGGCGGATACCATGACTCGCATACCAGTTTGGTGCCGTTGCACGAACAACTCATTCAAGCGGCCCTTATTCACTTTGCTGATTTTGCATCCAGCCCGGAGGTATCATGACTGACCCGCACGCGTCGACACCAAGCGCCTTAGAAAACGCCCCTGATGACGTCAAACTCGCTGTCGATCTTATTTACTTGCTCGAAAACCATGCCATTGATCCAGATACCGCTTTATCTGCGATTGAGATGGTGAGACGCGATCTGCTGGCGAAAAAAAACTCACCTCCCTAATCAATTAGGCATGCGGCCGCTACTTTTTCTGACAAAAACGGTTGGCGTTTCCGAATGGCTTGCATGCTTACCACTCGATTTTGCTGATATTACGTGCTGTCGATCACATTTTGTTCAGTCTTAACAATGTGAATAAATAGTCATTATTTACGCTATATTATTTATCCAATTGAACCTGGACTGCTTTAACATCAAGCAATTAGCCTGCAAAGCATTACATTTTGGTTACAGTTTTTAGTGCTGTTATTAACACATGCAACCGATTAAAAAACCAACACTTCGCTAATCATATAGTGTTTTGTCTCACAAATATCGGTATTATCCGGCGTGCTCCAATTAGTGTACCGGTGCGTTGAAACATCGGCATGGCTAATCAAAGCGCACTCTGGCAACAGCCGAGCATGGATTCAAAATGCTGTTGCAGACTCAACGTCCACTCGTCATATCAGGCCTTGATGCATGACTTTCTCGAGTGACGCGTTGCTCACCTGCATGGATGGCAGCGATCTCACAAGGACAGTGGTTGTCGACCCTCGCATTCGGTAATCATCGGGTTATGGCCCGAGCAACAACCGTGCAAGGCGTCTCCCAACAGACAAAACAGAGTTTAATGATGGAACTACTTAAAAATCTATTTGTGTCCGTAGTCGATACAGGTAACGGCCTCCTTTGGGGCAGCGTACTGATTTATCTTTTGATTGGCTTAGGCTTGTACTTCACGGTGCGATCAGGCTTCATTCAATTCCGTAACTTTGGCCACATGTTTAAACTGATGGCAGACAGCCGTAATGGCGCATCAGGCGGGATCTCGTCGTTCCAAGCATTCAGTACCAGTCTTGCCGCGCGTGTCGGCACCGGGAATATGGCAGGTGTCGCGGTGGCGCTGTATCTTGGTGGCCCGGGTGCTATTTTCTGGATGTGGCTAACCGCCCTGGTGGGTATGGCCACCAGCTTCGTCGAATCCACTCTCGCGCAAGCGTACAAAGTGAACCACAACGACAAAACCTACCGCGGAGGCCCGGCTTACTACATCGAAAAAGGCTTGGGTCAACGTTGGCTTGGGATTGCATTTGCCATTTGCTTGATTATCGCCTTTGGTTTGGCTTTTAACGGGGTGCAATCGAATTCCATTGCCGCAGCCATGGACACCGCGTTTGGCTTTAATGATCTCGCTGTCGGTATTGGTCTGGCGTTGGTCACCGCACCGGTTATTTTTGGCGGCATGCGCTCAGTCGCACGCGTTGCAGAGCTGATTGTCCCCTTTATGGCACTGGCTTATTTATTGGTTGCCTTGGTCGTGGTTGCCATGAACATCGAACAGCTTCCCGCCGTGATTACAACCATTGTCAAAAGCGCATTAGGCTTGGAGCAGGCTGCAGGCGGTGCCATGGGCTATGCGATCGCGCAAGCAATGATGCAAGGGATTAAACGCGGCTTGTTCTCAAACGAAGCAGGTATGGGTTCAGCCCCTAATGCTGCGGCAACGGCGACTACCAAGCCGAATCATCCTGCCGCGCAGGGCTACGTTCAGATGCTGGGTGTCTTCGTCGATACCATTGTCATTTGTACCGCGACCGCATCGATTATCTTGATCTCGGGCATGCTTGAGCCTGAGAGCGGCCTGACAGGTATTGCACTGACGCAAGAAGCCTTGGTCAGCCAAGTCGGTGATTGGGGCGCTGCCTTTATCGCCATCGCGATTCTGCTGTTTGCCTTTACCTCGATCATTGCCAACTATTCGTATGGCGAGTCGAACATCGAGTATATCTTTAAGTGTCGTAAAGCCATCTTGTTGTATCGTATTGCGGTGCTCGCAATGGTGCTGATGGGCGCGGTGATGGATCTGCCACTGATTTGGAGCTTTGCTGACTTATCAATGGGGATGATGGCTGTGATTAACTTGGTCGCGATTGCGCTGCTGTCTGGCGTCGCGTTCGCCTTGATGAAAGACTACGAAGACCAGCGTCGTGCGGGTAAAAACCCGACCTTTGATCGTACCAAATTCCCGAAACTGGATAAGCAAATCGATAAAGACGTTTGGTAATGCCAAGCCGATAGAACAAAAAAACCACCGGTGATTCGGTGGTTTTTTTATTGGGCTCACTTTTTAAGGCGATGAACTTACACGCTCAACCAATACCCGATTAATAGCGTAAAAACCAGACACGCGCCGGCGTAAAAACCCAACTCAATTTTACGCGCTGTCATGTCTTCTGCTTCTTCCGGTTTGAGCGTCAATCCCCAATAGGCAAAGCCAACCGACGATGATAACAACAGCACCCCGAGACCGAATGCCAGCCCCTCTACTACGTGGATCAATGTCATTTGTGTTCCTCTTACTTTCCGTCACTGGCTTGTAGCACGCAAATTATACGCCTTGTCGACGAATACGGAAACCACACGAGAAACGTTCATTGTGTCTTTGTTTATTATCGCCRTAACTCACTAATGGGTGTATCAGGCGAGAAGTCGTGTGCAATTTGTGCCTGTAGTAGTTCGGCAGTGGCGATTGCATCGGTAAGCGCATGGTGGCTTTGATAAAACGGCAACTGATAGCGCTGCCGACTGTCAGCCAAGCGAATCGATTCCGGCGGCCGACGGGCTATCCAGTCAGCGAAGCTACGCTTGCCGGTGCGATGCTTCCAGGCTTCTAATTCCATGGTATCGACCATGGGGAAAATAATGCCCTCGCCTAGCCGCTCTTTTATCGCACGATCCAAAAACTCGCGTTCAATCCGGCGATAATGCACCACCACCACTGAACCGGCCAGCGCGCTGAGTAGTGGCTCAATCACATGGGAAAAATCCGGTGCATTGACAATGTCGGAGTGCGTGATGCCGTGAATGACAATCGACGATTCGGCAAGTGGTCGGTTGGGGTTCACAATCCAATGCTGTGCCTGTTGGCAGCGAATACGATTGAGAGTAAAAGGCACTAAGCCAATACTGACAATCGCATCTTGCTGGCTATCGAGCCCCGTTGTTTCAAAATCAAGCGCCACAAACGGCACTTGCGAAACGGGCGTGTCGGGTGACACCCATCCTTGCTGATAAAAGGCCTGCAAGGTTTCGTGCTGCACGGTCTCGCGTTTCGTGTCTAGCATCGCACGCCAGTCTACCTGGTCTGCATCCTCTTTTTTCCTAAGATTAAAGTGGAACATATCCTTCCTTTACGACCGATTGGGCTGATAGCGGAATTTCAAAAATTTCTGGGCATTACTTAAAATCTGAAAGGCGTCTTTTAAATTACGGCGCTCAAAGTCAGATAAGTTCTCTGGCTCAATATTGTTATCAGGTTCACGATCCGCTTCTATATCTAATGCTTGGTGACGGATCCTGACCATCGAAATAAACTCCATCGCATCGCGCAGATCGGGACCGCGGCCTTTGGGTAAGATCCCTGCTTCGATAATATCGTCTAAACGCTCAAACGAGTTTTGCGAGCGCGAATCGGTCGCCAATGCATGAACACGTATCAAGTCGGCTAAGGGTGCGGTACCACGCCGCTTTAAGTTAATCGAATTATTGTGGCGACCGTCTTGCTC
>NZ_MUFH01000098.1:0-8326 GCF_001996115.1 Salinivibrio sp. MA427 | reverse complement strand
ACCGATGGGTGCGGCCATTTGGTCGTCAACGCTGTCGGATATGCGTGGATTTCCATTAGCCTTTTTCCTACGGTTTTTCCAAAATCATGGTTTGTTAGATGTAACGAATCGACCGCAGTGGTATGTGATACCAGGTGGTTCACGCGAATACGTGAAAAAACTGACACCGGCTTTTGCCGATAAAATTCATCTCAATACGCCGGTAAAACAGGTTCGACGTGATCAAGGCGCGGTCTATGTCACCACGGATAAGGGCGAGCAGGTGTTTGATCAGGTGGTATTCGCGTGTCATAGCGATCAAGCGCTTGCTATGTTGGCCGATCCCAGTGATGCAGAGCGTGACGTTCTCGGCGCCATTCCTTATCAAGATAATGAAGTGGTGCTACATACGGACACCTCTCTGTTACCTAAGCGACAAGGTGCATGGGCGAGCTGGAATTATCATTTGCCCTTGTCAGAAGAAATAGACACGGATCCGGCAGCTTTGACCTACAATATGAATATATTGCAATCAATTCAGTCGCCTGAGACGTTTTGTGTCACGCTCAATCAAACACACAGAATAGAACCCAGTAAGATTTTACGTCGTTTTGTGTATGCACACCCAGTGTTTAATACCGAGAGCGTCGCAGCACAGCAAAAGCGTCATCAGATTAATGGCCAACAGCAAAGCTGGTTTTGTGGCGCGTATTGGTATAACGGTTTTCATGAAGATGGTGTTAAAAGTGCACTTGACGTGGTGGAGGGCATCAATTCGTGACTGAGTCGGTTGTAACTTTGAATAGCGGTTTGTATGTCGGCCAGGTCCGGCATCGGCGCTATACACCGATCAAACATACGTTCACGTATCCTGTTTTTATGCCGTTGATTGACCTAGACGAATTGGCATTACTGTCGTCACAGGTCACGGGGTTCCGGCTGGGTAAATGGGGCTGGGCGGCCTTTGATTATCGAGACTATTTAGATGGGCGAGAAGATACCAAAGCGGCGTGTCTTGACAAGGTATACACACTCACGGGCGAGCGCATAGAAGGAAAAGTTTATGCGCTGTGTCAGCTGCGTTATCTCGGCGTGTATTTTAGTCCGGCGAATTTTTACTACGTCTATGATCACGACAATAACTGGCGCTACGTGCTTGCAGAAGTCAGTAACACCCCTTGGGGCGAACGCCACTATTACGCGGTTCCGGCCGGTACGCGTTGGGAAAATGATAAAGCGTTTCATGTGTCGCCGTTCAATCCAATAGAACAACGCTATCATTGGCGTCTTCGTCCGCCCCGCGAGCGCGTGCACTTGCATCTTGAAGCGCACCGCGAAGCCAAGGAGTTTGACGCGACACTTGGCCTACAACGACGGCCTTTTACCTCAAAAACATTGGGTAAGTTATTGATCCGGACACCGATAGAGACAGTAAAAGTTCTCATTGGTATTTATTGGCAAGCGCTCAAACTTTGGATAAAGGGCGCACCGTTTTATCCGCACCCGGGTGCGAAGAAGGAGTAATTATGTCTGTAACGGACGTACCTCAAAGTCAACGCACATTGACGCGTAAAGAGCATTACGCGAAGCAGTTGGTTTATACGTTAATGGCACACGTCAAAGATGCTTCCATTTCGCTCGTTGATGAGCAGGGTCAGACCTTGCAGTGCGGAGATCCTCAGGCACAATTACATGCATCAGTCTTAGTCCATGATCCACGTTTTTATACTCGGATTTTGACCGGTGGCAGTATTGCAGCCGCCGAAGCTTATATTGAAGGCTGGTGGGAATCGCCCAGTCTAACCGACGTGATTCGGGTCTTTGCTCGTAATTTGCCGGCGATTGATCGGATAGAAAAGCACACGGGTTGGTTGGTGAGCCTCGGTCATAAACTGGCACATTGGCGCAATCGTAACGAGAAAGACACAGCACGCCGCAATATTGCCGCGCATTATGATCTTGGCAACGATCTGTATCGTCACTTTCTCGATGATCAAATGCTGTATTCCAGTGGGATTTATCCGGAAAAGGAAGCCTCACTAGAAGCCGCGCAAATCGAAAAAATGGATCGTCTCTGCCGACAACTGTCGCTAACGCCTGATGATCACCTGATCGAAATTGGCACAGGTTGGGGTGGCATGGCGATCTATGCCGCAAAGCATTACGGCTGTCGCGTTACTACCACCACCATCTCGGAAGAACAGCATGCTTGGGCACAGGCGTGTATTGCACGAGAGGGGTTAGATAATCAGATCACATTGCTTAAAGAGGATTACCGCGATCTGACCGGCGAGTACGACAAACTTGTCTCGATAGAGATGATTGAAGCGGTAGGCAAAGAATACCTAGATACCTTTGTGCGAAAGTGTCAGTCACTACTCAAGCCGAGTGGTTTGATGGCGATTCAAGCGATTACAATAGCGGATCAACGTTATGACCATTACAGTCGCAATGTCGATTTTATTCAAAAGCACATTTTCCCGGGAGGGTTTTTGCCCTCGGTAAACGTCTTACTTGATCACTTCACCGCCCAAACGGACTTTGTGATGCGGGATTTAAAAGACATTGGTTTGGATTACGCGCAAACGCTAGCTGACTGGCATACCCGGTTTAATCAACAAGCAGAGACCTTGCGGGAATACGGATACGACGATCGTTTTGCGCGCCTGTGGCGTTTTTATTTTTGCTATTGCGAAGGCGGCTTTAGAGAGCGAACCATCAGTGCAGTCCAGCTGTTGCTCAGTCGTCCGGCTTGGCGAGAGGCCTAAATAATGCGTTTTGTGTTGATCTCTTTATTGTTCAACGTGTACTGGTTTTCGGCGGCTATCGGGCCGCCGAGTTTACAATGGTTGATGGGAGCGATGTTACTGGTTGCGATCGCCTATGATCGTACCGTGATCGCTGGGATCTTAACCCTTGCCCCATTAGGCATCATTGGTGACAGTGTGATGCTGTATACGCAGTGGTTAGCTGTCGACACCGGCTCACTGATCATGCCTTCTTGGCTTATTTTACTTTGGTTGGGTTTTTGCGCCTTTGCGTGGCTGATGCGTGAACTCGTGCTCGCTCGGCCAATTTGGTTGATCACATGCATTGGCAGTGTGGGGGGAGCAAGCAGTTATCTCGCGGGAGAGCGACTCGGTGCATTATCATTCCCGCAATCCTTTTGGATAACGGGCGTGGTATTACTCGGCGTTTGGGCGATATACAGTGTGTTATTCGTTGCCTTAATGCGTTGGTTACAACACAAAGTAGAGGCGCGAATGGCGGCAACAAGGGGACAACAATGACAGGATGGAAAGTACTTATCGCCAGCCTCATTCTCACCATGGCAACTTCCGTGCAAGCTGAGCAGCCAACGACCGGCGGCTCGATGGCCTGGCAGCAATGGCCCGAAGTGGGGGAAGCGACCTTAACTTGGGGCTGGTGGACGATTTATCAATCGTCATTACGCACGCCATCAGGCGATTACGAACCACCATTACCTCATGCTCTGGTGATCACGTATGCCCGTGATATTAGCGACGAGCGCTTGATGAAAGCCACTAACGACCAATGGGCGCATTTAGGTTATTCGGCTTCACAACGTGAACGCTGGCAAACTGCGCTTAATGATGCGTGGGGCGATATTGCCGAAGACGATCGACTTGCGTTTGTTCGCTACAAGGACAAAGGCGTTTTCCATTATCAATCTCAAGGGCAAGATTGGCGCACCACATTAGTGATCGATGACACAGATCTAGCCGACGCCTTTTTAGCTATCTGGTTATCAGAAAACACAGAGTACCCCGATCATCGGCGCGCATTATTAGGAGAAGCATCATGACAAAGTGGACCCGCAGTTTTAACCGGGCATGCCTTACCCTTGCAAGCGTTATCATGCTTGCTGCTTGTTCGGCGGATATCGATGATTATCAAGATCGTGAGCCGGCGTTCAACATGTTCGAGTATTTTGATGGACATACCAAAGCGTGGGGCATGGTCCAAGACTTTACAGGGGAGCAAACCCGCCGCTTCGAAGTGGATATTGAGGGAACGGTCGACGGTGACACGCTCACATTGGATGAATCGTTTATCTATGCGGACGGAGAAACCCAAACGCGCGTGTGGACGATTACGCGTCATCAAGATGGTACTTATACGGGGACGGCTGGCGATATCGTCGGCGAGGCAAGGGGTGTCGTTGCGGGTAATGCCCTGAATTGGCGCTATGATTTAGTGGTGCCTGTTGGCGAGAGTGAATATCAGTTCCACTTTGATGACTGGATGTTTCGTCAAGATGATGATCATCTCTTTAACGTGACCTCGATGCGAAAATGGGGCATTGAAGTGGGCAAAGTGACGCTGTTTTTCCAACGCGTCGAACAATAAGTGCGTTTGAGGCGTTATCCAACGCCTCTAGCTAGCCCGATGGCACGTTGAATAACCCAACGGAGCAGTTTAGGGATCGGCGTATTCAGCTCATTTTCTGTATAAGCAATAATGGCCAGGGCGGCATCGGGTTTTGCGTAGCGCTTTAACGCCTTGGCGATGATACGCTTATCGTTCATGTGCGGCTGCTGGCTCGCCACGCCGGCCATCTCGCGAAACAACGGCTCATAGCCATTGTTATATAAATAATGCTCAATATCTCTATCGGGCAGTACCGTCAGTCTTGCTCCTTCGGGCTGATGCTCGATTTGTCCTCGCGCGGTGGCTGCGTACTTCTTTCCTGCCATATCACCATCGGCGACAAGGTGCCATTCAATGCCCAGTGCCTTGGCGGTCTTGATGAGTGGCCTAAGTCCGCTTTGTGCAAACTCAATTAAATGGACACCTTCCGCTGCAAAGTCATAACCTTGTAATCGTGCAAGCTCATTAAATAGCCAGATTTCAGTTTCACCTTCAACCAATAACCAGCAGCGTGCGAACAGTGCGCTGGGACGATGAAAGCGAACGTGGAACGTGACACGCCGACGTTCATCTTGCGTCAGTAGATGAGAAGGGACTTGATGGCTACGTGTTTCCGTGGGATGGCGTACAAGCCGGCGAATATGATCGAGCTGAACGCCAGCCAACAAATCACCGCTATTGGTGGTCAACAGTTTTTGCATGGGCATGAGTTGGATGAGGCGCCATGCCTGATTTAAAAGTGTGGGGTGTAGCCGACCTTCAGGATCTTCAAACAACATAATAGGTCGGGCATTGCGTTTGAGTTGTTTCGGGCCACGCGCCCGCACAAATGCACTCAGTAACCCCATTAATACGAGCCGGCTTTGGTTAGATGTATTGGCGGCAACCGCTTCTAAGGGGTGCATTTGATTATGGGTAATCGACAGCGCGCCAGGAGCATGAATGGGATAGGGGGCGCGGCTATGCTCGTCAGCGGCAAAATAGTGATCGAGTAGCTGACGCATTGCATGCAGGCCACTTTTGATTTCCCCTTTGTTAACGTGCCCAGGCATCATTAATAAACGGCGATAGGTATTATCTAAACGTTGCTCAACCCGCGTATTGTCTTTATTGACCATTTGCCCAGGTACCCGCATACGTCGGGCATCACGTACCCTAACAACGGGGTGGATCTGCATTAAATGGCTTGCGAGCGCATCGTTGTCGACCTTTTCAATTATCTCTCCCTGACAAGACAAGAATACACGCTGTACCGAAACTTTACTTTCTTGCATGGTCGCGTTCAGACAGTAATCTAAAGTTCGGCAACCGGCATTTTCACCGTTCCAGAGCGGCTTAAAACGACGATAACGGCGAGCTTTATGCTCCCCCGGAAAACTTTCCTGCCAACGGAGAATAATCTGAAATTGTTGTTCTGGTGCGACGCCAAGGGCATGGTCAACATGAAAGTCAGAGCGTTTAAACTGAGGTTTATCGCCACTGGGATGGAGTGCGAGCTCCAGTGCATCCAAAAGAGACGATTTCCCCCATGCGTTTTCGCCGATTAACACGGTGAGTTCATCGACTTGGAGTGATAGGCGCCGGATGCCACGGAAGCCTGCAATTTCTATACGGTCTAATCTCATTGTCACCTCTGTTTCAGAGTATGACACCTTGACGAAAAAGGAAACGAAATCGATGGTTATTTTGTGCTATATGCCTGATTTATCGTGACTAACACATAATGCTTCCTCACGAGGGATTGCCCTTCGATTTACCATAGGGTGGTAAGGTAAACCCTGATATAGTGTGTAGATCTGTTACGTGCCCTTTTTAGGGTGATCATCGAGAGAAAATTATGTTGTCGTTTGAAGCCTTACACGTTCTTGATGCCATTGAGCGAAAAGGCAGTTTTGCTGCTGCCGCTGAGTCGTTGAATCGTGCGCCCTCATCGCTGAGCTATCAAGTACAAAAGCTTGAAGACGAACTTGGGTTAGTGATTTTTGATCGTTCAGGCCACCGTGCGACGTTTACTGATGCCGGCCATTTATTGGTTGAGCGAGGGCGCATGTTATTAAAAGCGGCAGACGAAATGGTGGCGGATGCTGCATCATTGGCTCACGGCTGGGAGTTGGAAATTTGTCTTGCCTACGATGGATTGTTTAAGAGCGACTTCTTTTTTCCGCTGATCGAGCGTTTAGCTAAAAAGAGTAGTACACGACTGAAACTGTCTGAGCAAATACTAGCAGGCTGTTGGGAGGCGTTAGCACAAGAGCGCGCAGATGTACTGATTGCGCCGATCCCCGATACTGTGCCTCAAGGGATAAAAGTACAGCCGCTGGGAGAAATGAGCGCCTATTGGGTTGCCGCTCCCGACCATCCGATACATAAAGAAGCGCGCCCGGTTGTACCCGATGTTCGCGCCAAATACCGTGGCGTCGCGGTTGCTGACACGGCGCGAGGTATGCAGCCGAAAACCTATAATGTGCTGGAAAATCAACCACGCTTAACCGTCAGTTCCATGCATGACAAATATACGGCTATTTTGAATGGCCAAGGCATAGGGACGTTGCCCTGGTTTTGGGTCCAAGACGATCTCAACGCCGGACGTTTAAAACGCCTAAAAGGGGGAGAGCCGTTTCAGCTCAAGTTCGGAGTAGCCTGGAAGCGCAATCGAATGGGCAATGCTAAATCCTGGTTAGTCAGACAGTTGCCCAATTTACTTGCGCCTTACATGCAAGCAGGCGACATACCGATTAATAAGTCCTCGTCTTGAATGAAGAAGGCGCTGGATTGAATTGACCAGCTTTGGTCGCGCGTTGTCTTCGCTTACGCTTTGGATGATAACGGCAGTTGCATATCGACGATGCCATCGGCCATTTGCACATCAATACTAAAGAATAATGGTGTTCATAAGCACACTGCCGAGACCAACACCTTTTAAATCAGAGCGGACTAAGACCGCAAATTCGGCGTCTGTATTTTGAGGATCGGCCAATAAACGCGCGACTCCCCAGATTTCTTCTCTCCCGGAAGATAGTGGGAACGTGGCCACTATCGCCATTTCACGGTCATAGTCAATTTGAGTCAAATTCGCTAACGCCTCATGATTTAGCTCGCCAACGTCAGAGAAAAAGCGGCGGTATAGATCCTCTTCAGACACTTTTTCGACAAAGGCCTTATGCGTTGGCTCATCTTCGGGAAGAATAGGACGCAGCAGAATGGTTTGTCCGTTTTTAAGCGTGACCGATTGCTCCAATTCTTTAGGGTAAGGCCGAATAGCTAAGCGCTTTTGTTGGCTACCCGCGTAATCTCGTAACCGCAGCGATGCATCCAAAACCGTGAGTTCCTCGCCAGCGACCAGAAGTGGGTGGATATCGAGCTCATCGACTTCCGGGCAATCAATGATCATTTGTGACAATGTCACTAAAAATTGACATAGACGCGGTACATCGATAGCAATAGGAAAGCCGCGTTGCTTGATTTTACCGCTTTTAATCGCGCCAATCACAAGATAGCGCGCCAGTGCCATATTAAGCGGCGGGATCCCGACTGCCGCATCTTTGGTGACATCCCAATCAGAGCCACCTTCTCCGAGTAAAATGATGGTACCAAAAACGGGATCATTACTGATGGTAACGCGCAGCTCCTGGGCACCCGCTCGCGGAGCCATCGACTGTACCAATAATCCTTGGATGTGGGCGTTGGGAAAAGTGACAGACACGCGATCAAGGATCGCTTGAGCGGCATTAGCGACTTCTGCCCCTGTACGTAAATTCAACATTACGCCTTGTACATCTGATTTATGACGAATATCGGAAGAGCGAAGCTTCACGGCAACAGGATAACCAACTTGTTCGGCAATTTGGGCGGCTTCTACCGCGTCGGTCGCGAGCCAGGTAGATATAACCTGCATACCATAAGCTTCTAAAAAGGGTCGTACCTCATGGGTCGTTAGGGTGAGATGCTCAATGTC
>NZ_MUFH01000097.1:0-8386 GCF_001996115.1 Salinivibrio sp. MA427 | reverse complement strand
CATTAGAGGAAATCATGATGCATACAGGTTTTTCGTGCCCACGGCAGGCTATTGGGCGATTGTCGCCGTTGACCTTAGCTGTGATTAGCAGCGTAGTGACTGTGTCGGCTTACTCTGCTCCCCAAGAAGCCAACATGGAAACCATACAAGTCCTAGGTGACACGTATCGCAATACCGCCACCAAAACGGTATTGGCACCCGAAGAGACACCACAAGCGGTCACAGTGATTAACCGCGACACTTTGGAGCAGCGCCAAGCAAGTTCATTAAGCGAAGCCGTCCGCTACACCCCGGGCGTAAATACCGAACTTCGCGGTGGGGCCGTGACCCGTCTCGACCTTTTCAATATTCGTGGTTTTATCAACTATCAAAATTTTTACGACGGGTTAGCGATCCCTTACAACACCTGGAATTTACAGCCACAAATTGATCCGATCGCGATTGAGCAAGTCGAGGTTTTTAAAGGGCCTACATCCGTGTTGTACGGAAATATTCCACCGGGTGGCATGGTGAATATGATCGCGAAAACGCCACAGCGTGAAGCCGCGCATCGGGTTGGCGTCAGTWCTGATACAGATGCGTTGCGAGAAATATCAGTCGACAGCACCGGAGCGATTCAAGATACCTCGTTAGCCTATCGGATGGTGGCGCTGGCACGGAAAAAAGACGGGCAAGCCGGGCATTCAGAAGAAGAACGCTATGTCGTGGCTCCGTCGCTAGATTGGCGTATTTCGCAAGATACCTTAGTGAATTTTAATCTATATTATCAAGCGGACCCGGCTGCGGGCATTTATACGTCGCTACCAGCAAAAGGCTCAGTGCTGCACAGTGACCAAGGCAGCCTTTCCAGTGACAGTTTTTCCGGTGACAACAACTGGAATACCTACGACCGAGAGTTTTTAATGCTGGGCTATAAAGTGCAACACCAACTCGCTTCTGATTGGTCACTACTGCACACCGCACGATACACCGATGCCGATTTACTGCAAAAGAACATGTACCATCAAAAAAGCAGTGATGGTAGACACTATCCGCGTAATGCGTACCTGACAGATGAAACCATGGAATCGTGGGTGGTTGATACTCAGCTTTCTGGCGATTTGCGCTGGGGGGCAGCGCAACATTACACCTTGTTTGGCTTGGATTATCAAAACATGTCGTCCAATGTTGGCTATGACGATACCCTTGCAGGTGTGGTGCCGGCTATTGATATCTTTGAGCCCAATAATAACCAGGTTGACCCAAGTTCACTTAGCTTCGTTTATCAGGATCAGCATGACATTGAGGTCACGCAGACCGGACTCTACGCGCAAGATCAGATCCTTTGGAATCAATGGGTCTTTCTCGCTGGCGCGCGATACGATGAATATGAGTTAAAAGATGATCAGCAAACATTGTTTGCTGGGTCACCGAGTACCTCTGATAAGAACATTCGCCACTACAATTTGGCGTTTCGCGCCGGAGCCATGTACCAATTTGATAACGGTATTTCCCCTTATCTCAGTTACTCCGAGAGCTTTGAGCCGACAGACATGGATAATCGAGGTAATGTCTTTGATCCATCGAAGGGCGAGCAGTGGGAAGCAGGCCTGAAGTATTTATCGTTGGATGGGACGACAGGGCTCAACTTGGCGTTATTTGAGCTGACTAAGCAAGATGCCTTGGTCAACGATCCCAATGATTCTTACGCCAAAATTCAAACGGGTGAAATCCGTTCGCGAGGCGTAGAAATTGAACTGAATCATGCGCTGAGCCTAGATACCAATGTGGCCTTAACCTATAGCTATATTGATATGAAGATCACCGACGATCCTAACCTTGAAGACAAGACACCGGTTTGGGTGCCCGAGCAAACGGCCAGTGCTTGGGTGAACCATCGGTTAACCTCCGGATTAGAAGTGAGCGTGGGGGCGCGTTATGTGGGCGAGTCACAGGGTAACGCGAACAATACCTTTAAAGTGCCTGATTATACCCTGTTTGATACCGCTCTAAACTATGATCTTGCTCAGCTAGATACGTCGCTATCAGGAGTGAAATTGTCACTATCTGCAACGAACCTGCTGGATAAAACGACCTATAGCTGCTTTGACGAGCTGAACTGTTGGTATGGTGATGAGCGGAATGTAAAAGCAAAAATTACCTTTGATTTTTAAACCGCGTTTGTGAAAAACAACGCCCCCGTCAATGGGGGCGTTTTTGTTTATCGTTTGGGTTGCGCATCAATGCACTGGCCATGCACTTCAACACCTTCCGGGGCCATGAGGTAGACGTAGAGCGGAATAATATCGAGTGGCGTTTTTAATGTGTCGGGATCCTCGCCTGGGAAGGCGCTGGCGCGCATGCTAGTTCGCGTGCCACCTGGATTAATCGCGTTCACTCGTACCTTGGTGTCTGACATTTCATCGGCCAGTACTTGCATCATTCCTTCCGTGGCGAACTTAGAAATCGCGTAGCTGCCCCAGTAAGCACGGCCTTGATGACCCACGGTAGACGTGGTAAACACCACGCGCGCATCATCAGACTTTTTCAGCAGTGGCAGCAAGGCTTGTGTCATCAACATGGTGGCTTTGACGTTCACTTGCATCACATCGTCATGCGATTTTTCATCGATTTGATCGAAAGGGCTTAGCACGCCAAGTAGGCCTGCATTATGGAGTACACCGTCTAAACGACCAAACTGTTGGTCAATGGTATCCGCCATGTCGAGGTAATGCTGCCGGGTTGCCCCCAGCATGTCTAAGGGAATAATGGCAGGTTGTGGTGCGCCCGTGGCAGTAATTTCATCGTACACAGCTTCAAGTTTTTTCACGGTGCGGCCGAGCAAAATCACCGTCGCGCCTTTTTCGGCATAGCTCAGTGCCGCTTGACGACCAATACCAGCGCCGGCGCCGGTGACCAAAATTACACGCCCTTGAAGCGCGTCGGAGGTTACTTGATAGTCCACAGTACAAATCCTTATTTATTGTTAAACGTAGATTATTGTAAGGTTGCGGGTAATGTGTGACAACCAAGTGCGTAATGCACTGGGCTGAGGCATTGCAAACTCAGAGATAAAAAGAGGATACAACATTGGAATTCATTGCGGATTATGGGCTTTTTTTAGCGAAAGTCGTCACCTTTTTAATGGCAGCGGTGGTGTTAGTGGCACTGCTACGCGCGGCGAATGATAAAGGCGGACAGAAAGGCAGCCTGAAGCTTACCGATTTAACCGATAGCTTTAAGACCTACCGGCAGTCGCTCGAACATCATCTTTACAATGAGTCATCGTTAAAAGCGCGCGATAAAGACGAGAAAAAGGCGAAAAAGAAAGAAGAAAAGGCACAAAAGGCCGCAGCGAAGAAGCAAACGGCGCAGCCAACACAGCGCGATCCGCAACTTTTTGTTCTGACTTTTAAAGGCAGTATTGATGCCCGCGAAGTCGAGGCATTGCGTGAGGAAGTGACCGCCATTTTGTCGGTAGCGACCGAACAAGATGAAGTCTTGGTTAAACTGGAAAGTGGCGGCGGCATGGTGCACGGCTATGGGTTAGCCGCCTCGCAACTGGCACGCGTTCGTAAAGCTGGCGTACCGCTGACTGTCGCGGTTGACAAAGTCGCGGCTAGCGGTGGTTATATGATGGCATGTGTGGCCGATAAGCTGATCGCTGCGCCTTTCGCAATCATTGGTTCGATTGGTGTGATTGCCCAGCTCCCTAACTTTAATAAGTTGCTCAAGAAAAACGATATTGAGTTTGAGCAGCTGACGGCAGGGGAGTTTAAACGTACCTTGACCATGTTTGGTGAAAATACCGACAAAGCGCGTGAAAAATTCAAAACCGAGTTGGAAGAAACGCATGGTCTATTCAAAGCGTTTATCACCGAGCACCGCCCTTCGTTAAATGTTGATGAGGTCGCAACCGGCGAGCACTGGTTTGGCAACCAAGCATTAGAACTTGGCTTGATTGATCAAGTCTGCACCAGCGACGAGTATCTTTTTGAGGCGGCCAACAAGGATCGTAAAGTGCTATCGGTCTCTTATCAGCAGCGCAAAAATATCGCTGAGAAATTAGCAGGAACCTCCGCTGAGGTGGCCGATCGTGTGTTGCTTAAATGGATTAGCCGAGGCCAGCGTCCGCTGGTGTAAGCAAGCGCGCGTGCATGATACCGGTATATTGCACATAAATTAGGGCATCGTCGCATTGACTGCTGGCATGCCTTTGGCTTGGCGAAATCACGCTATGATGGGATAAATATCAAGAATAATGTGAGCCAAGCCAAAAATTACCGTATCCACTTAGCTATTTTACAGGCGGCAATGGTAATGATTAGCGCGCTTTTTGCCGAAAAGTGGCATAGCGAATAACCGATACACTACTATCACAATTGGTTAACAATTGTGGAAGGTACGAGCAATCAGCGTGTTTTACTGCGAATTTAGTTGATATTCGGCTAGACTCGCTCAATATTGTAAAACAGATAGCGGCATTCCAATATTGGAGTGCAACGCAACGAATTTTCGACAGTTTTAGCGCAAAGGGCGTCAATTAGGTCATTATGGGCAAATCTCTCGTTATCGTGGAGTCCCCTGCAAAGGCGAAAACGATCAACAAATATCTCGGCAAAGATTTCATTGTGAAGTCGAGTGTCGGGCATGTGCGTGATCTGCCTACTGGAGCGACCCAGGGCGGTAAAAAAGCTGCACCTGTGTCTACGAAAGGGCTCAGCGCCGAAGAAAAAGCGCGAATTAAGAAACAAAAAGAAAAGAAGGCGCTCATCAATAAGATGGGCGTCGATCCTTACAACGGTTGGCAGGCGAAATATCAAGTGCTGCCGGGCAAGGAAAAAGTCGTTGCCGAACTCAAATCACTGGCCGAGCAAGCTGACCATGTTTATCTCGCAACGGATTTGGACCGCGTAGGGGAAGCCATAGCTTGGCACCTGCGGGAGCTGATCGGTGGCGATGAAGATCGTTTTAAGCGTGTTGTGTTTAACGAGATCACCAAAAATGCCATTACCCAGGCGTTTGAAGCGCCGGGAGACGTTAACATTGATGGCGTCAATGCACAGCAAGCCAGGCGTTTTCTCGATCGTGTGGTGGGCTTTATGGTGTCACCGCTGCTTTGGAAAAAAGTGGCGCGCGGTTTGTCGGCAGGGCGTGTGCAATCGGTCGCGGTGAAATTGTTGGTCGAACGCGAGCATCAAATTAAAGCGTTTATTCCTGAAGAGTTTTGGGATGTGCATGCGGACACGCTCACCCCTAACGAGCAGGCGCTTCGATTGCTCGTTGCACAGCAAAACGGAAAAGCCTTTAAGCCGAAAAACAGCGATGAGGCGATGGCCGCGGTGTCCGCGTTGGAAAACGCGAGCTACGTGGTACGTGATCGTGAAGATCGCCCCTCAACCAGTAAGCCATCTGCGCCCTATATCACCTCAACACTTCAGCAAGCCGCCAGTACGCGGTTAGGCTTTGGGGTGAAGAAAACCATGATGTTAGCGCAGCGTCTTTATGAGGCGGGTTACATCACCTATATGCGTACCGATTCGACCAACCTCAGTAAAGAGGCGGTGGACGCAGCGCGGGGACATATTGCCAGCGAATACGGTGAACAATATTTACCTGAGTCGGCGAACGTCTACGGGGCAAAAGCCAATGCGCAAGAAGCCCACGWAGCGATCCGTCCATCGGATGTTGGCGTGACGGCGAGCGATTTGCAAGGTATGGATCCTGATGCGCATCGACTGTACGACCTGATATGGCGTCAGTTCGTGGCGTGTCAAATGGTACCGGCTAAGTACGACTCCACCACATTGACCGTAGAGGCCGGTGAGTTTTCTTTGAAAGCAAAAGGGCGGATTTTACGTTTCGATGGTTGGACGCGCGTACAGCGCCCGACGGGTAAAAACGAAGATCAAATCTTGCCTGCGGTGGAAGTGGGACAATCACTGACGTTGAGTCAGCTTGATCCGAAACAGCACTTCACTAAGCCACCGGCGCGATTCACGGAAGCGGCTTTGGTTAAAGAGCTGGAAAAAGCGGGTATTGGCCGTCCGTCCACGTATGCGTCGATCATTTCGACCATTCAWGATCGTGGTTATGTGCGCGTCGAAAATCGTCGTTTCTACGCAGAGAAAATGGGAGAGATCGTCACCGATCGTCTGACCCAGAGCTTTGCAGACTTGATGGATTACGACTTTACCGCCCGGATGGAAGCGTCGCTGGATAAAATCGCTGAAGGTCAAGCCGATTGGAAAGGCGTGCTTGACGACTTCTTTGCCGACTTCACCGCAGAGCTAGAGCAAGCGGAACAAGACGAAGAAGAAGGCGGGATGAAACCGAACAATATGGTCATGACGGATATTGATTGTCCAACATGTGGCCGTAAAATGGGTATTCGTACTGCATCAACTGGCGTCTTTTTGGGCTGCTCAGGATATGCATTACCGCCGAAAGAGCGTTGCAAAACCACCATCAATCTGATGGATGAAGACGGCATTGTTAATGTCCTAGAAGAGGATGTTGAAACCGCGGATCTTCGTGCCATGAAACGTTGTCCGATTTGCGAAACGGCGATGGATTCATACCTGATTGACCAACATCGTAAGCTTCATGTCTGTGGTAATAACCCAAGCTGTGAAGGTTATGTGGTCGAAAAGGGTGAGTTTAAACCGAAAGGCTATGACGGTCCGGTCGTTGAGTGTGACAAATGTGGTAACGATATGGTGCTGAAAAATGGCCGTTTCGGGAAGTACATGGGTTGCACCAATGATGAATGTAAGAATACGCGCAAGATCTTGAAAAACGGTGATGTTGCACCACCGAAAGAAGATCCTGTGCATTTCCCTGAACTGCCTTGCGAAAATTCGGACGCCTATTTTGTGCTGCGAGACGGCGCCTCGGGGCTGTTTATGGCGGCAAGTAACTTCCCTAAATCGCGTGAAACTCGCGCGCCGCTGGTGGAAGAGCTCGATCGCTTTAGAGATCGTATCTCGGAGAAATTCCAATACCTTGCGGATGCACCACAACAGGATCCTGATGGACGACCGACGGTAGTTCGTTTTGCACGTAAAACCAAAGAAAACTACGTGCGAAGTGAAGAAGACGGTAAGCCATCCGGCTGGTCAGCTTTCTTTGTCGATGGTCAGTGGGAAGTCACTGACAAGCGCAAGAAGAAGGCCAAAGCCTAATGAGATTCAACCCGCCATCACGGCGGGTTTTTTTTTCGTCGTTTTTAGCGGCCGTGATACCGACGTTTGATCTCTACCAAAGTGCCTCTGGTTTGTGCTGCTAAGATGCGACTTTGTATTGAGCCACGAGGCACCATGGAGCTGCACCAGTTAGTTAATACACTTGGCCAAGATCTCAAGCACCGCTATGGCGAACGGGTGCATAAACTGACGTTGCACGGTGGTTTTAGCTGCCCAAACCGCGATGGTACGTTGGGACGGGGCGGTTGCACGTTTTGTAATGTGGCCTCGTTTGCGGATGAAAAAGCGCAACATGCATCGGTCAGTCAACAACTCAGTCAACGCGCCAAAGAAGTGGATCGTGCCCGCCGTTATTTAGCGTATTTTCAGGCTTATACCAGCACCTATGATGAAGTCGCCCGTTTAAAAGTGTTATACGAGCAAGCACTGGCCCAAGAGCACATGGTGGGATTATGTGTGGGAACACGTCCTGATTGCGTGCCGCATGCCGTGCTCGATTTGCTTGCAGATTATTATCAACAAGGCTTTGAGGTGTGGTTAGAGCTTGGCTTACAAACCGGCCATGATAAAACGCTCAAACGCATTAATCGTGGGCATAACGTCGCGGTATACCAACAGGTCGCAACAAAGGCCCGTGCCTTAGGGATCAAAGTGTGCACCCATTTAATTGTCGGCCTGCCAGGGGAGGAGATAACGGCCCATCAACAGACGATTAATACAGTGGTAAATACGGGCACCGATGGGATCAAGTTGCATCCGCTGCACATCGTTGAAGGAAGCACCATGGCAAAGGCGTGGCGAGCTGGGCGACAAAGGGAAATTTCGTTCGACGATTACATCGCTAGCGCCTCGATGATGATTCAGCGAACGCCACCAGAGGTGGTTTACCATCGGGTGTCGGCAAGTGCACGTCCACCCACATTGTTAGCACCTGCCTGGTGTGAAAATCGCTGGCTTGCGATGACAGCGATCGCCGAGACACTCACACAAACAGGCGCACAAGGGGCCGCGCTGGGCCACCCCTTTGTAGGGCGCTAGCCGATTGAATCTTTTGAACTAGCGGAGTTGATCCTCTGATGCCGTTGGCAAGACGCGTTGCATTAGTCTTTGCAACACTCTGCCAATATCTTGCAATATCAGGTACAAGCAAGGCACAAGAATCAGTGTGAGCAAGGTTGCGAACATCACGGCAAAGCCTAACG
>NZ_MUFH01000096.1:0-9196 GCF_001996115.1 Salinivibrio sp. MA427 | reverse complement strand
GTTTCCGCCCATTTACGCACTTCATCTTCCATATACATCATGTCGAGATTATCTTGCGCCCAGCTTTCACTAGAAAGGCGAGAAAGCTGGCGATAAGCGACGACTTGCACGGCTGGCTCTTGGCTCCACATGCTGTCACTCAGGCAACGCCAGTGGTTCACATCCATATTGTCAGGGTTACTTAGCTGGTCATGACAGGTGCCACAAACCAATACGYAGCTGTTCGCGGTGGTATCTGGTGAGTACGGGACGTCATACACAGATAAGTTGTCTTGGCGGGTACAAAGTTCACATTGGCCGCCGCTGCGTGCCTGAAGTGTTTGTTCAATACTCATAAATGTCTCGTGTAGGGCAGATCGAGCCTGCGTTAACAATGCGGCAGAGTGTAATCGCTGACATAAATTCTTACAAGTTATAAGGGATTAAGTCAGCGAATTGATGGATGATTATAGACACAAAAATGCCACGCCAATGCGGCGTGGCATTTTATAAACGATGGCACCGCGGCATTAAGCGTTTGCAGTGTCTTGTTTCACCACTTCGTGGTGCTCGAAGATAGTCTTATCTTGGCCACCGGTTAAGCGTGAGGTGAGCGTGCCAGCAGTCATTGAGCCGCTAACGTTAATCGCGGTGCGGCCCATATCGATTAACGGTTCAATTGAAATTAACAGACCCGCAAGTGCGACCGGCATATCCAGTGCCGAGAGTACAATCAGCGCGGCAAACGTTGCCCCGCCACCAACGCCAGCAATACCGAAAGAGCTCACCGTTACGATGGCGACCAAGGTCGCGATAAAGCCAGGATCGAGCGGATTAATACCAATGGTTGGTGCAATCATCACCGCCAACATGGCAGGGTATAGCCCTGCACAGCCGTTTTGCCCCATGGTGGCACCGAAAGAGGCTGAGAAATTGGCACTGGCCGGATCGTTCCCCAAGTTCTTCATTTGAGAATCAATGTTTAGCGGAATAGTCGCGGCACTAGAGCGCGATGTGAAGGCAAACGTTAGTACCGGGAGTATCTTTTTCAAGTATTGAGCAGGGCTCATTCCTACTAGGCCGATTAAGATCAAATGCATTACCAAAATCGCGCCTAGGCCAACGTATGAAGCGACAACGAAGTTTGCCAGTTGCAGGATTTCACTGACATTTGATCCGGCAATGACTTTTGTCATGAGTGCCAAGACACCGTATGGTGTTAAACCGATAATCATGCGCACCAGAGTACGTACAAGCGCCTGAGCAACATCCATAAAGCGTTCAAAGCGCTCACCCAGTTCAGGCTGTGTGCGTGAAAGCGTTACTCCGGCAATTCCCACAAGCGCAGAGAAAATCACCACAGCAATCGTAGACGTTGGACGGCTTCCTGCTAAATCTGCGAACGGATTTTGTGGGAAGAAAGAGATCACCATATCAGCCAGTGACAGGTTTTCAACGGTACCTAGGCGTTCTTCAAGTGCAGCCCCGCGAGCCATTTCTTGCGCACCTTGCACGATATCTTGCGCAGACAATCCAAATAGACTGCTGACGAACACACCAATGAGTGCCGATGCTGCGGTCGTTGCCAGCAAAATCCCAATATTTAAGCTAGAGACTTTACCCAGTGAACCCGAGTCTTTCACCTTTAAGATGGCACCAATAATTGACACGGTAATCAACGGCATGATGATCATTTTTAACAAGCTCACGTAGCCTGAGCCGACGATATTGATATAGTCAATGGTTTCGCGTGTAACCGTGCCGTCAGCACCATATAACGCTTGCAGCGCAGCACCGAATGCCACCCCTAAGCCTAAGCCAGTAAAGACTCGCGTTGATAGGGATTTTTGTTGCTTGTGCAACTTCACAAGCACTGCCAGTAACAGCGCAAAAGCGATCAGATTTAAAAGGATAACTGTCATAGTTGGCGTTCCCACCTAGAGAATTATAATAATTTCAGCGTTAGATCCCGTGGATGTCGTTCAGGGATCGATATTGGTTCGCATCTTATGCCGACGGATACACATAATGAAGACATATGTCACATTACGGCTAGATAAAAAAAGCACTTATTAAAACTAAAAAGAATATGGAACAGTTATTGCACAATTTGCGGTGGTATATCGCGCAATGGCGACGACAAGTTATTCCGGCTGTTTTAAAACAAGCGTTCGTTCTAGGAATACACCTAAGGTTCCGGTAAGGTAAGGCCGCGCGTGTTGACTCACCCTCACCGTGTTTATTTTTGGACGCATACCAGGAGTGATGTGTTATTGATTTGAAGGATTCACAATGAGCAGAAAAATCTACTTCTCGACCCCGGGCCGGTTTAGTGCAAAACGTACGTTGATAGGCGCGGTTAGCCGTTGTCATCATCGACTTGCCCCCAGTCATGCAAGGAAGATTGCCCGCAAGCTCTTTCTTACCCCCACGCGCAGTCCAGCGGTGAACGCGGCCCCGAATGGCTTAGAGCGGTTTACTGCGCAAAGTCAACAAGGCGAGCTACAGATGTACAGCGTTGGCGCGGGCCCTACCTGGTTACTGACACATGGATGGTCCGGTTCGGCGAGCCAATTTTTTCCTTTAATGGCGCATATTGCCTCGTTGGGTTTTCGCGCTGTGGCGTTTGATCATCCGGCCCATGGTGAAAGTGGGGGGCACGAAAGCCATATTCCAGGGTTTGTGCAGGCAATCAACGATGTTTTGGATCAAGTAGACAACGTTTCTGGTGTCGTCGCCCACAGTATGGGTGCGGCGGCCGTCCTCGAGAGCCAACATCCGCAATTAGATGACTTACCATTACTCTTGGTCGCGCCTGTGTTGAATTATCGTGAGAATCTGTATGCAACGGTGCGTCAGTCCGGATATTCACTCAAGCTGTTTGATGAAATTGTACAAGAAGTGGGGGAGCAGCATGGTTATCCGATCGAAACCATCGAACCCTTGACTAAACTCGGCGCGCGTCGTCATCAGGTGGTCATTGCGCATGACAGAAGCGATCGTTTTGCCTCGTTCAGCGTGACTGAAAAAGCAAACGACTATCAACATGTCTGCTTGCTGCCTACTGATGGGCTAGGGCATGGGCGGATTTTAAAAAGCGACGTGACTTTACAAGCGTTTACTGATCTTGCGGCTAAGACGGATCCAGCGGTACACAGTGTTGAGAGCGCAACGTCAAGTAGCGATATCGCAGCGCGGAAAAAAAACTGGCAGACAATTGAGACCAGCGCGTCAGCCATGGATGTGTGAGCCACTGGCAAATAATCTAAAAAAGGCACCGACGTCTGCGGTGCCATGTGGGTCTATAATATGTGGCTTATAAAAAAACGTATTACTCGCCAGCTATCTATTCGCCAGCTATCGACAAACGGGCAAACCGTATCCGAGGGGCGAAGAAGGCGCCATCGTAATTAGGCGTGACTGTGTTGCCAATCGCATCAATCTCATTGAGCATGGTATAGAAATTACCTGCCACTGTGATGCCACGCACGGGGCGAACACGTTTACCGTCACGGCACAAGAAGCCACTGGCTCCAAACGAGAAGTCGCCACTGATAGCATTCGCGCCAGAATGCACCCCTTGCAGCGAAACCAGTTCGAGATACTCGCCTCCATGCACTTCGGCACCACTTTGTTTGCCGGCGCCAATGAGGTCGTGACGTGAAGTGACATCTAAGCCGCCTTTCGGGCTGCGGCCGGCGTTGGCAGTGTGACGGACGCCAAAATGATGGGCCGTAGCGCTATTATGTAACAACCCAACCAATATGCCATTTTCAATTAGCGGCGTGTCGGTTGTAGCAAAGCCCTCGCTGTCAAAGGCTTTGCTGCGCATCCCGCCATCGATACGTGCGATATCGGTAATGGTCAGGGCTGGATCGGCAATCGGTTTTCCGATTTTTTCGCGCCATGGATTGGTACCCCGTTTGGCCGCATCCCCCGAAAAACAACTGCCAAATGCGCCCAGCAATTCGCTTAAACAATTATGTTCAAACACTACCGCATATTGACCGGTTTTGACTGGCCCACCCTCTAACAATGCATCAGCCGTGTCATAGGCCAAGCGGGTTGCAAATGCTTGGTCGAGATCGGCAAAGCGGCGTGACACTGACGCCCCCAAATGCATCGATTGCTTGCCGTCGTGATTGAGCAGTGCTGCCGTGTAGCAGCTAAAACTCCGTTCGCGATGATAGCAGCGTGTGCCCAGGGTATTAGCCAGCAGCTGATACTGGGTTTGCTCACCGTAGCCATTGTAGGGCGCCCCCGTTGCCCGTGGTTGATTGACCACGTCTTGCTCCATCGCGAGTGCCAATGCAATCTTATCTTCAATCGGCGTATTATCCGCTTGAAACAAAGTGGGATCTTGGCTATCGATCTGCTGCCCT
Organism: Salinivibrio sp. MA427; assembly: GCF_001996115.1. Classification (NCBI taxonomy): domain Bacteria; kingdom Pseudomonadati; phylum Pseudomonadota; class Gammaproteobacteria; order Vibrionales; family Vibrionaceae; genus Salinivibrio; species Salinivibrio sp. MA427. The sequence continues at coordinate 4,835 of NZ_MUFH01000096.1, read as the reverse complement.
TCGGCGCGAATTTTCTGGTCAGGGTCGGCTTTGGTAAAGCTCGCATTCGTTAGCGCGGCGTTGACCATGCTGGCAAGGCTGTCGCTATCTAGCGATTCGGAATAACTGGTGGCAACTTGGTCACCTTTGATCACACGTACGCCGATCACTTGGCCCGCGGTGACTTTGTGCTCGGACAGATCGCCTTGATCCGCCTTCAATGACAAACTTTCACTGGCGTTGGCAATGACGTCTGCGTGGGCCCCTTTTGCCTGAACGAGTGTTAATACCTGATCGACGGCATCGCTTAGGGTTGCTTTCACGTTTTGCTCACTCATGCGTTACCGCCTCCTACTAGGATGTTGTCGACTTTAAGTGCGGGCTGACCCACAGTCGTCGGTACGGCACCACTCACAGAGCCACACATACCCGCGGCGAGGGCGAGATCCTTACCAACCATGCTAATTTCTTTAAGTACTTTCGGACCGGTGCTGATTAACGTTGCGGACTTGAGTGGTGCGGTGATTTGGCCATCTTCTACCAAATAGGCTTCTTGCACCGCGAAGTTAAACTCGCCGGTGCCGGGCTGTACTGAACCACCACCCATTTTTTTAGCATAAATGCCGCGCTCCATGGAGCCAATCATCTTATCAAGATCATCATTACCCGGCTCGATAAAGGTGTTCCGCATCCGCGAGGTCGGCGCGAACTTGTAAGACTCACGACGGCCTGAGCCGGTGCGTGCATAACCGGTTTTCAGGCTGCCCATATGATCGACCATAAACGAGGTGAGCTTACCGTCTTTGATAAGCTGGGTATGCTGAGTCTCCATACCTTCATCATCGATGTTAATTGAGCCCCATGCGTTGGCTAAGGTGCCATCATCGACGGCGCTAACCACTGGGCTAGCAATCATCTCACCCATTTGATCATGAAACACCGAGGCTTGTTTGGCTACCGAGGTGGTTTCTAGTAAATGGCCACAGGCTTCGTGGAAAATGACCCCACCGAATCCATTTCCAATGACCACGGGCATTTCACCAGAAGGACAGGTTTGGGCGCCGAGTTTGGTTAATGCTTGACGTGCAACGCGTTCGCCCATCGCCACGGGATCAATATCGTGATGAAATTCCCAGCCAGTGAGTGCGCCAGGGGCATCAAAGCCGGTCGATTGCTCTTTTCCATCGGTGGCAACCGCGGTTGCAGCAATCCGAGTGTAATGACGTGTATCGCTAACGTGCAACCCGCGAGAGTTAAAGATCTCAATCTGTTGTTCACGTTGGCCGACGCGACCAATAATTTGTGTGATTTTTTCACTTTCGGCGCGTATACGTTGGTCTACGTGGCGTAAAAAATCGACTTTATCTGCCACATGCTGGTCACGAGATAGAGGTTCAGACACAGGATGTTTGTCATTTAAATGCGACAAATTAAGGGGGCCAGCAGCGGCAATTTGGTCACGCTTATCACGCGCGCAAAGTAAACTGGTCACTTTTTTAAGCTGTTCTTCATCGCGACTATTGGTATAGCCATAAAGGACCTTATGACCGAAAAACAAACGGATACCAATTCCAAAATCAATCCCTGAACTGACTTTATCCACCTCACCAGACAATAACTCGACGTTGCCCGAGTGGTGGTGCTCGACAAAGAGCTCGGCGAAATCTGCGCCCATAAACATGGCGTGATCAATCACCGATTTTGCCGTTGATGGATTCAGCATACTTCCTCCTAAGAAGTGTGTTAGCGAATCTTTTATTCTACCAAGCTTTTATCAGCAATGATCACCACGTTCAGTGAGTGCATGATATTTCATCACTTTCTGTGTAATTGACTGGATGGGAAATGGGGCTTTTCAGTGCATGATTACCAATAGGCGACGACTTTTTCGCGACCCGTTACACTACGTCGATGCAGATAACGAGCAGGATAAAGCAATGAGTCACGTAGCAGCCAACATCATCACTGGCTTTCTTGGAGTGGGCAAAACGACTGCCATTCGTCATTTGCTGGCGAATAAACCTGAGCAAGCGCGCTGGGCGGTATTGGTCAATGAGTTTGGTGAAGTGGGTGTCGATGGTGCGATCCTCTCTGAGCAAGGTGCGCTGGTGAAGGAGGTGCCGGGGGGATGCATGTGCTGTGTCGCTGGGTTGCCTATGACGGTAGGCTTGAATACGCTATTAGCGCAAAAGCCGGATCGAATTTTAATTGAGCCGACAGGGCTGGGTCATCCTAAGGATATTATCGGTAAGCTTACCCAGCCGCCTTTCGATACCCATTTGTCGCTACGCGCGACGATGACCTTGGTGGACCCGCGTTGCATTGACGATGTGCGTTATCGTGAAAATCAGAATTTTCACGATCAAATCGCGTTAGCGGATGTGGTGGTCGCCAACAAGCTCGATCAGTGTACTGAAGGGCAAATCGCAACGTTTTATGATTATGTCGCGGCGTTTGATGGCAAGAAAAGCTTGGTGACTGGCGTTGAACACGGCGCGCTCGAGACGGCATGGCTTTCGCTACCTCGGCAAGATCGCAAAGCGCATTATCACCATCATCACAGCAATGCTGAGCCGATGACCACGCTTGCGTTGGGTCCAGATGACATTTTTACCCGCAAAGAAAATCAGGGGCAGGGCTATGTCAGTTGTGGTTGGTTATTTGCCGCGCACTGTTGTTTTCCCTTTGATGCCTTGTATGGGTTATTTAGCAATCTCAATGCTCAGCGAATCAAGGCGGTGGTAAACACCGAAGAGGGATTTTTTGCGTTTAACGTTGCCAATCAGGTTGTCACCGTCACACCCATGTCGATTGAAACGGCAGAGTCACGGATTGAGGTGATTGATATCCAACCCTTACCGTGGGATGAGTTAGAAACCATCTTGCTTTCGTTTCTCGAGCCGCCGGCCGAATAAATCACGCCGTTATAGAAAATGACAATAAAACCGGTCAGTATCACTGACCGGTTTTTATCGACGTTGACGATGGCGTTGGGTTAGCTGGCGTATTTCGCTGTGAGTACTTGCCAGCTGCGTTTTTGTTGATGAAAACGCAGTTTCAAATCTTGATATTGCTGACTTAACTCGGCCTTTTCTACTTTTTCGCGGAATTTATCGCGTTCAAGTGCCAGTAATTGTTTTTTGAGCGTGTAGTAATCAGCCATCTTCGCCACCAAGGTATCGTATTCTTGTTGTAGAATTTGCAAGCGATGCGCGGCATTGGGCTTATTGCTTAGCTTTTGCGTTGCACGCTGAAGCTGCATTGTCGCCCGTGCTTTTTCTATCTTTTCTTCCGGCGTAACACGCAACTTTTCAGCCAACCCAAGCCAAGAGGCCGTTTTAATTAACCACTTCGTTGGATCAAATTGCCACCAGCGAATGCCGTTGCGGTAATCATTCTCAAAGATGTGATGGAAATTATGGTATCCCTCACCAAAGGTCATAAAGGCTAAAACACCATTATCGCGGGCTGTATTCTTCTCGGTGTACGGTTGACTTCCCCATACGTGGGCCAAGGAGTTAATGAAAAACGTTGTATGGTGGCTGAGCACTAATCGTGTGAAGCCGACCAGTAAAATGGCCCCCCACACATCGCCGTGAATCACGCCAAACGCGATAGGAAAACCAAAGTTGGTTGCCAGTGTCAGGGCCAAGTAGTGCTTGTGCTGCCACATCACGATCTTGTCTTTTTGCAAGTCACGACAATTGCTGTAATCACCATAACGGTCGGGATGATATTCACGTAACATCCAGCCTAGGTGCGAGAACCAAAAGCCGCGTTTCGCCGAGTAAGGGTCGACATCGTTGTCATCTACGTGACGATGGTGAATACGGTGATCGGATGACCAATGAAGGGCACTGTTTTGGAGTGCAAACGCGCCCCCAATGGCAAAAATAAACCGCAGGACCGGATGGGCTTGATAAGTTTTGTGGGCCCATAAGCGGTGATAGCCTGCCGTTATCGACAGCCCACAAAAACTAAAGGCGACAATCAGTGCGGTGATCTGCATCCAATCGAAACCATGGTGCCAAGCCCAAAGCGGGGTGCCAATGACTGCGATGAAAAACGTGAGCGTAAATACGCTGATATTTAGCCAAATCAAACGTGGTTTTTGTGGCGGTGAGGTTGTCGTTTTGGTTTCCATAACTCTTATCTTTATTTAAGCGTACACTTGTACGCTAGAATAGATGGGGGTCATCANTGCGCAAAATTGTTTCTGGGTTTGTCATCGAAAGATTAATGATTGAAATGGCTATACTTAGGTAAACATGGGAAAGCGTTGGGAGGATGCCATAGCCTATTCGCTCGTTGGCGTTGTTGGTTTGACGCCTTTTTGATTTTTATAGTTTTGAGGATGTGTGCCGATATGTATACGTGTTCCTTATTCACGAAAGGTTAGGAAGTATGATGTCCTATCCGGCCATACCGCACTTTGTGAAGGCGATGGGCCACCGTGTGGTGAGTTACATCTTGAATGTCACAGAGGCCGAAGGCCGCTTAATTTTAATGCAGAAACTCGGACTAAGCCGGATCCAGCGAGACACGCTGAACCAGTATATCGAGCTGTGCCGTCAGCTACGGGTATCCGCGGTTGACCAGGGAGAGAGTGAACAATCTTTTTTTTATCGCCTCCCCCATGTGATGCAAAATGGTCGTCATGTCTTTAATGTGTGGCGGGCACAACAAGGGGGAGAGCTCGCCACGCGGATCACCACCGCCGACCCCTTGACCAGTGCATTTTGCCAACTGGCCGGTGAGTTGTATCCCTTGTTTCTGATTAAGGCGGGACAACGCCCGCACCTTTTTTATCGGGGAGCAGGTTACCTGACCGCAGCTATTGAGCAATTCCCTATTAG
>NZ_MUFH01000095.1:0-8576 GCF_001996115.1 Salinivibrio sp. MA427 | reverse complement strand
CTTTTAATACTCTTTTTTCTACTTGCTTAGATGTAAGAATAATATGCTCTTCAATGTTTTCTAATTTGTCAATTGAAGTATCAACATTATATTCTATACCGTTACACCAAAGTCTGAACTCACCAGGTAAACCGATCAAAAACTGGATACTACTGTAGTTAGAGTGAGTTTCTTTATCATAATCTTTCGTTTCTCCGACTTTTCTCCATCTTTTCTTAGAAATACCCTCGCCAGCTATGTATATAGGTTCAAACAACCGCTCAGAGGATATTATCTCACCAACATCAGCTTCTATGCTACCGACATAATTAAAAACTTCAATTAACACCCCCGACCCCAGATGATTATCTATAACTCGCAAAAAACAAAAATCCTGATCATCACCGCCGAACTTATAACGTGAAAAGCTTTTAGCACTAGACTCTCCATGTAAAAACAAAGGAATAAAGTAAACGTCACCAGGATGAACTATCAATTTTTTATCTTTCATTTTTTTGTCCACATTTTGTAAGCTTTTTACTATTAATATCCGTCTGGGCATCCTCGTATTTCTGATTAAATGCCTTCCCTCGCTCATCAGCTCTAGTTTTATCAAAAGAGTTTATTTTATTTCCTCTATTAGTAGGAGAAACATTTTCTCCTATTGTACCTGTTTTAGTTCCATACTTCTCAATATATGCTTGCTCATAACCACGAGCCTCGTCATACCTTAAATCTCTTTTAAGAACTCGTTGTTGTCCGGTATCTTCATTGAAGCGCCCGGATTTAATGTGTTCTAGTAAGCGCCTCTCTGGATCATTAGAAATACCAATGTAATAAGGCTTCGTTGCTCCCTGATCAAACAAACCATAGACCGAGAACCCACCCTGATTTAATGGCGTCAACCCCAACGGATCCACCCACTCTAGTGGGTTGGCAACATAGGCCTGCGGCCTCAATCCGCCCGCAAACCCTATCGGGTCAGGGCTAAGATACTGGCCACTGTCTGCATCGTAATAACGGTTTACGTTATAGTAAAGGCCCGATTCCGAGTCTTCGAGTTGCCCTTGGTAGCGAAGGTCACACTGTATACTGTCGTTGGCCGCTTCTTCGCGTCGTTGCCAGTGGCGTTGTGATTGCCCGTGGTAATGGCCCCATAGCGCTTGCTCGCCCCGCCAGACAATATCACCTTGTTCATTACACAGCTCTTGCGGTGTGCCCGCGTGGTCGGTCACGATGTAATGCAGCTCGCTGCCTTGATTGCTACCTTGATTATGGTGAGTCACTTGCGCCATCGGGCGGAATCTGCCGGGCTCATAGAGGTATTCGGTTTGTTGCAACACCTGGCCATCAGCGGTGGCCTGTTGTTGCTGCACAATGTGCGCGCCGTCCCACAGGTAGTGGGTTTGTGTGTCGCTGTGCGCACATTCTTTGGCAATACGTCGTCCAAAGGGGTCGTAGCGATAACGAAAACGGCCGGTATCTAGTACACGCTCTCACGGTCATGGCGGCGTTTTTGGCGTTGCAAGCAATTATGTTGGAGCCATCAGAAAAGTGGACACCCTCGACATTGATGTATCACTCCCTGTTGAGGGTTAACTATAGGAGTGACACAGATTTTTAAACACTACCACATTGGCTGACACAGAATATTGAACACCCTCGAACACCCTCTCTGAGCATGATCACCAATCAGGCTCATACATACCATCAACAAACTCAGTGATGGAGTTACTAATTAATGTGACATTGTCAAATGAGTTAGACATATCCATACTGCAAAAATATATTTTTCCACATGTATCCATACAGTAAAAATCCCCACCACTGTTAATCGCAAAGGGGAAAAAGTCTCTTGGTATCAACTTCTTTTCATTTTTTATTCGCTTAATTGTTGACTCAAAACTAAGGTTAGAGTTTTCCCCCATAACTAAAAACTCTTCTATTTGTAACTCAATCAATCCACCTCCATCAAAGTAACTTTTTTCATCAAGCCTACCTCCATTGTATAAGTGATAGTGTTGAATCAAATCTTTGGGAAGCTTTTGTCCTAACTCTCTCTCTAATTCAACAATATAGCTCCTAGAAACGCCTTCTTGATACTCAACGATACTATTCTGATACATAATTTTAACCACAGCCTTTTCTTACTGGTTTACCCAATAGCCAGCCTTTTTCCTGACTAACCATTACTGCTTCTTCGGTATCATATTTTACACCAAATTCTTCCGAGAATTGAGCTGCAGACCCACTGTGTGGATATGTAGCTTCGTGCGCCTCTCTTGTCACAAGTTGCATCGTAGAAGTGCCATCCGTTGAATTAAAATCATTAGCATGGTGCCAAGTATATCCACGCGGAGTTCGTTTCAGGCCTGCAGCTTTATTTGCTTGGACAAAGTCTCTTCCCCTTGTACCTTGTAAAGGGATTTTAACGATATTTTTCTCCCCTGCAGAAACAGGATAAAGATCTTTTGAGCCCTTGAAATCTACTCCGGGGTATTTTGCCAACCCCAACGGATCTACCCACTCTAGTGGGTTGGCAACATACGCCTGCGGCCTCAACCCGCCCGCAAACCCTATTGGGTCGGGGCTAAGATACTGGCCACTGTCTGCATCGTAATAACGGTTTACGTTATAGTAAAGGCCCGATTCTGCGTCTTCGAGTTGTCCTTGGTAGCGAAGGTCACACTGTATACTGTCGTTGGCCGCTTCTTCGCGTCGTTGCCAGTGGCGTTGTGATTGCCCATGGTAATGGCCCCATAGCGCTTGCTCTCCCCGCCAGACAATATCACCTTGTTCATTACACAGCTCTTGCGGTGTGCCCGCGTGGTCGGTCACGATGTAATGCAGTTCGCTGCCTTGATTGCTACCTTGATTATGGTGAGTCACTTGCGCCATCGGGCGGAAGCTGCCGGGCTCATAGAGGTATTCGGTTTGCTGTAGAACTTGGCCATCAGCGGTGGCCTGTTGTTGCTGCACAATGTGCGCGCCGTCCCACAGGTAGTGAGTCTGTGTGTCGCTGTGCGCACATTCTTTGGCAATGCGTCGCCCAAAGGGGTCGTAGCGGTAGCGATACCGCGTGCCGTTGGGCAGTTCAATGTGAGTTAAGCGGTCATCCGCGTTCCAGCTAAACCGCGTCACCTGTGGCCGGTAGCCCGTTTTGTTCTCGGTCTTTTCAATCACGCGGCCGCARGCATCATAGCGATARCGRAAACGGCCSGTTTCTARTACACGCCCTGCGCGGTCATGGCGGCGTTTTTGGCGTTGCACTCGCGCATCGGCCAGCGACACTACGTGTTGCTGTTGGCTGTATTCGGTCGCAAACCCCGTCTCATTGAGGTTCAGTTCGCTGTCGTAACCAAACAGGTGCACAAATCGTCCGTTAGGTTGCGAGGCTTTTTGTTGTCGTGCCCCAACCACTTGGCCATTAGGGTTAAGCATAAACCGATGACTGCCACGGTGGTTATCATCGATTCCGATTAAACGGTCAAGCGCATCGTAATGGTAACGCCGCAACGGGTCTTGGTGTTGGCCCAACCCTTGTTGTGTCAGTAGACCTCGCTCACTCCATTGATGGGTTAAACGAAAACCTTGTTGGTTACCTCGCTGTTGCTCTTGCCCTTGTGGGGTATAGGCAAAATCAAGCGGCTGGTGAGCACCGATTTGAACCTGTGTCAGCTGATGATGGTGCCAGTCATACTGGCGCGCGGTTTCTGTGCCTTTGGCCTCTATACGGCGTCCCGCTTCATCGTACTGATAGGCCAGTGTGGTGCCATTAAGGGTTTCTTCCACCAATAATCCTGCTGGGCTATAGCGTAGCCCTACCCACGCGTCACCATTTTCGGCGTAGGTCAGGCGCGAGGCCGCGTCGTATTCATACCAGGTTTGCCCCGCTGGTGCGCCCAACGCATCGAAGGTGTGGATGTGGCTAACCTGCCCCCCTTGGTCGTAGTCGTATTGGTGTTGATAGCCATCAGGTTTGGTGTGACGACTCAGCCGCCCTGCTGCGTCGTACTCGTACTGCTCAACGCGCTTATCATAGTGCTGCTGGCTAACTACACGCCCTTGTTTATCAAAGGTGTAGCGCCAGTCATGACCTTGACTGTTGGTGACCCCGGCAAACTCTGCTTCGGCATTGTAGTGGTAGCGAGTCACCGCCCCGAGAGGGTCAATCGCCTGTGACAATAAGTCAAACGCATCGTAATCGAACGACTGGCTATGCCCCAGCGCATCGGTGACTTTAATCAGATTGCCTTCAATGTCGTATTCAAAGTAAGCGGCAGTGCCATCTTCGTAACAAACGCTGCTTGGGGTGAGGCTATCGTTTTGGTAGTGCCACGTCCGGACCAAGTTATTGTCACTGATGCGTCGACATAACCGCCCTTGGCGATCGTATTCAAACCGCATCCCCATGCCCACTTGGGGCGCTACGCGGGCCAATAACCCGAGTTCATTGTAGGTATAGCGCGTGGTGGTGCCATCGGGCTCCGTCAGGCTTTCTCGGTGCCCTTCTGGGGTATAAGTCAGCGTGGTTTCCCGCCCTTCAGGATCGGTTGCGGCAATCACATCCCCTTCTGGGTTGTATTGATACGTCCATGTCGCACCTTCAGGGTCGGTATAACCGAGTAGATGACCTTCCTCGCTATATTGATAAGCATGCACCGCCCCATCCGGCAGCATCACGTCGGTTACATTCCCCCAATCATCATAGACATAGAAGGTTGTCTCACCCAATGCATTGGTTTGGCTAATCAGGTTGTCGTTATCCCACGCTTGAGTGATGGTGCTACCATCGGGCGCCACGGTTTTCACCACGCGGTTGCGTTCGTCTAAGTGGTAAGCGGTAATGCCACCAAACGCATTTTTGTAGTAATGGATCCGCTGCTCGTCGTCGTAGCGGATGTGGTCGTTCCAGTAGTCACCCGCACAACGTGTCGCAAGGGCTCGGCCTTGCTCATCGTAATCATGCTCAACCCAGGTCTTAGCCTTATCTTGCCAACGAATAAGGTGGCCGGCTTGATTGTATTGGTAGTCAAAATTCCGCCCCGCTTCCGCACGCACCGAGAGCAAAAAGCCCTGGTCGTCATAATGATACTGCGCCAAWTCACGGATCACCGTTTTGTCGCGCTCACACAAGGTTAAGGCGGTAATGCGGTTACGCTCGGTAGCAACCTTGATTAAGCGCTGATCTGTTAATACCACCCACTTTAATGTGGCGTGCTGATAAACAAACTGGGTGCTGTTGCCGTAGCTATCTTGGATTTTGGTGACTTTGAGTACGCTGCCCGCGGCAAAACCAAAGTGATAACTCAGCCCGGTTTTGTGCTTGAGTACCAAGTGCCCAGATGGGTCTCGGTGCAAGCGCCAATCAGGCTTCATCGCCGATTGGGTTGGCGTAGCGGTAAAAGGTAGCGGGAAGCGTGCTTGGGTATAGTCTTTGTCTATCCATAACGCCGTGTCGCCTTCAATGGTCAGACTGATATCCCAACTGCTTCGCCATAGTCGACCCATCAGGCCAGTGTGACGCTCTCCGCGCGAGTGATAGTAGCGCTCGTGTGACACCGGCAAGTGAGCCGCAACGGTAAAGTCTTCCCGTAGCTCAAAGGCTTTACCCGTTTGCATGTCAACAGGTTCGCCCTCTTCCTTGCAAGTGTTTGTTTTGCTGCATGTGTCACCATCCGCTTGAGCCTGATTGGCTTTACGATTAGCCTTGTCTTGATTTTCTTGATGAGGGTCTGCCTTGCCTGCGTTGGTGTTTTCTGGCGCCTCAAGGGTCTCTTTAGGGTGCGCGGTGCCAGGCTTAACCGTAATAATTTTGCCCTTGAACTCATCAAATTTTCCTTTGATCCAATCGAGCATGTCATCGATTTTTTGAAGCAAGGATTTCAAGCCATCAATCATTCCAAGGATGGCACCGGACGCAAGACGCAGGATCCAGCTATCGCTTTGCATCACCACTTTTTCTAAGCCAAAAATGGTTTTGTTGATTAACTCTTTCGCTTCCTTGGCGCAACTTTTAAGCGTTTTATCAAAATCGGCCAAATACTTGACGAGGTTGCCATTCGACAAGCTACGGATGATTTTCATCGCCAGTTGAATTGCCCGAGAATCGGCTTTTTTGAGGGCATCTAAAATGGCACAACCGGTTTTTTTCGCCGCATCCCCTAACCCAGGCACGAAACCGATGGCTATCAAGGTTCCCTCGGCCCAATGCCAGTTATCTAATGATTCTTGCTCATAAGTCCGCCAGCTCCAATCGCCCAAATCATATAAATCAATAGCCTGTCCGACCACAGGGACGCAACCTAACGCGATTTCAACAAATAACAACAAGGCTGGATTATCTTGCGCCATACCTGCCGTCTCACCGGCTAGGCTGCTATACATTTTTTGAACCGCTTCTTTTTGCTTGCGTGTCCCTTGGTTTATTTGACGGTGAAGAACCCAAAACCGCTCATAAGCCGGTTCATAGTCATCGGGGATCCACTTTGTCCAGCTTCGATCAACGTCAATGCTATCCGCCGAGCTGTCATCTGCATCGTAAAACAGATAGCCTTTGCGGTTTAAAAGGGTATAGAGGGCAAAATATTCGCCAGCCAGTGCCGCGTATTCCGGCGAGTCTTGCAGGACGGGGTTGTTCTCCAGCACTTCTTCTGGCTCGAATTCATCGTCGCCCTCTTGTAGCAAAATCTCATAGCCCCCACACCCCATGTTCTGGATCTTGCACAGCCCCTGATCGTCGGTTTTCCCTTCAATTTGCGTTTTTTTGCTATCAGTCAACACAAAGGGGGCATTGGGCACGGGCTTATCATCGTCGTAATGGTAACGAATAAACGTTTCACAGGCACACTCGACGCAGCCGCCTTCTAATACGTTGTCTGTTGAAAAGTTTTGTTGGGCGGCCTGTGAACTCGAGAGCAAAGCGGCCTTTGCATTACTGCTCATGACGACGAAGATTCCTTATCTAGTAGAATTAAAGCTTGCTCAAATAGACGATCCATAGGCGTTTTTTGCCCATCGATAATGGGTCGGGTAATGATCTTCTGTGCCCACGCTTCTTGATAGAAGGTATCGCCTAGCTCGATTTTTAAGCTAAGAAAACGAACAATATCTTGCTGTTGCTGAAACCCGTTGGCGCTTGCTTCGCTCACACCAGTTTCAATGAATTGCGTCCATTGCGCCTCTGACCATGCATGGGTGCGCCCATGGTGAGTCTGTAGATGCGTTTTGTAGGCTTGATACTGCTTTGGCAGTGATAGATTCAACAGAGCGGCATATTGCGCCTCGCTCAGCGCACGCGGCAAGGGCGGACAGGTGGCCTTCTCTGCCGCCTCTGGACGCAAGGGGAGGGTTTCTCCCTCGGTATCATTAAGTGTACCGAACAGCGCATATTTAAACGGCCCGCTTAATGCCTGCTTTTCTGTGTCTGACGAGGCGTGCCATAGCGCTTGAAACACCTGCCTATCGAACCATCGCAGCAATACAGTTTGTTGATAGGTATCTTTAACCTGTATCCACGTTTGCCAAAAACGCTTCGCACGAATGAAGAGGCTCTCTTCATCTTGGTTGATAAGCGGATCATCAAACACAAAGGCGATGCCCCAGTTCGGCTGCTCTTCACTCAGCGCTATAAGCCAGTCGATGCTGGGATTGACCAGCAAGTAAGGCGATAGCGAATGGTGGATCTCGCCCATTTCGCCCCAATACAACCGATGGGTCGCGAGTGCGTCGTCATCGATCGCTTGGAAAACTTGCGGACATACAGCGGCATCAACCACCGCGCAAAACGGTGCTGATAACCGATTGATTAGTGCATTCTCGGACGCTTGATTAGGCATCATATTTACTCTGTGATCAGTGTGGCGCGGCCTTCAATGCCTAACCATCCGCGGGTGGTATATTTTGTTTTGAGCAACTCATCGCCTTTGTGCTTGTTATAAAACACAGTAATGGCTTTTTTTATCGAGAAAATAGCCAGTAAACGCTCAAACTCCGGGTGCTGATAAAATTTATCGCCTAGGTAAAAACGCGTATATGCGAATGTTTCCCACTCATTTCGTGTCGCATTGGGATATTTTTCACTGGCAATATGCAGGCCTTCGATAAAGCAGTTTCTAACGTTTTGCCTTTTCAGTAACCATGCGTAATTAGGGGCTAAGTCAGAGTGAACAGCCGTAATTAGCTCTTCAACTCTTTCTGGCCAGAAGAAGATATCGTGCTGTTCAGACGTTAAGACGATGGGCGACGACAAAGCGTCTTGTGGCGCCCAAGGCGACCCCGTTTCCTCGTCCCAACATGGTAAAAGCATCGGCTTATCATCAATCACATCCGGCATATAGAGTGCCTCATGCGCCCCTATAAATGCGCCTCTCTGACCATCGGTGAGAACGTCAAAAAGCTCTAGCAATACACTGGTGTCGTAGAAGCGCAGCATTCGGGATGTGCCTGACTTGTCGATAATACTCACCCATTGTTGCCAGTGAGAATGAAGCGAAGCCATCGAGCCATTGTAAACGCCAACAAGACCGGTATTTGGGAAGCGTTGGGTATAATCATGAATCCAATAAAGTAGTGTTTCTCCGGGCTTGCCTTCTTTG
>NZ_MUFH01000094.1:0-8723 GCF_001996115.1 Salinivibrio sp. MA427 | reverse complement strand
ATCTCCATTGGTGAAGAAGCGCGTATTGAACACGGTGCGCACGCGATTATCATCTTCTAGCTGGTTAAACCAGTTTATGTGCTTGTCTTTAAACTGACGATTTGACTCTGGGAGTTTGCCGTCGATGTTGCCTTTGTTAAATTGGTTGACGTTATCACCCGCCAATGCCCAAATCTCAATCTTTTGTCCGACCAGATCGGGGTTTGCGGCAACACGGTCACGCAAATCATATTCCGCGCCCGTAGAGATAAAGCGAAATAGATCACGTTTATCGCCCCGCGAGGTCACCTCTGGCATCGCATTAAATATGGCCTTCGCCAATACCGAACGATAACTGAGGTACTCCAATGTTTCATCGTTCAGTGGTTTTCCCTCAATGCCCAAGCTTTGCTCACTGAGATCAACCGTTAAACGGATTTCGGTGGTGTAAAACGCCGTATACCCTTGGGAGACAATCGACCCAATCAGCAATACCAAAAAGGTGAAGGCGAGAAAAATCGATGTCATACCATACCAGCGGAAACGCTTTTCTTTTCCGCGACGTTTCGCAAGGCCTGCTTTTACCCTAGCACGCTTCTCTTGCGCAATTTTTTCGATTTTATCAGTCATATTGTTCTCGATATTTTTTCACGATGCGTAGCGCCACGAAGTTGAGCGCTAGCGTCACAACAAACAGCGTGAGACCCAAAGCAAATGCAGCCAGCGTTTTAGGGCTATCGAACTCTTGGTCACCGACCAACAATGTCACGATTTGAACCGTGACCGTAGTCACCGATTCCAAGGGGTTCGCCGTTAAGTTAGACGATAATCCTGCCGCCATCACCACGATCATGGTTTCACCAATCGCACGTGATACCGCCAGCAATAAACCACCGACAATGCCTGGTAACGCGGCAGGAATCACAACCTGACGCACGGTTTCAGAAGGGGTAGCGCCTAGCCCTAATGAACCATCACGCAGTGACTGAGGCACGGCGGATATCACATCATCGGACAGCGAGGAGACAAACGGAATGATCATAATGCCCATCACCGCACCAGCTGCGAGTGCACTTTCTGACGATGCACTGGTAAAGCCGATCGCATGGGCAACATCACGAATAAATGGCGCCGCAACTAACGCTGCGAAAAAGCCGTAAACCACTGTCGGGATCCCCGCAAGGATCTCTAAAATAGGCTTAACAATGCCGCGAACACGGGGCGATGCGTATTCAGCCAAGTAAATGGCACTCATTAACCCAACCGGTGCCGCGATACACATGGCGATGAATGAAATCATCAAAGTGCCGGTAAATAGCGGGATCGCACCAAAAGAACCACTCGAGGCTTGTTGATCTGCACGCAGTGCAATCTGTGGCGACCATTCGGTGCCAAAGATGAACTCGGTCACGGGGATCATTTGGAAAAATCGCATCGCTTCAAACAACACTGAGAGCACAATGCCGAATGTGGTTAAGATTGCGAGGGTTGAGCAGAACAATAAAAAGCCCTGCATCACGTTTTCGACCCGATTGCGGGCACGTAAACGCAGTCGTAGCGAGCGCCAGCCAAAGGCTAATCCCGCCAACGCAAGTGCAGTCATTGCGGTGAATCGTAATGTGGTCCCTAAATGGTTCAGGGTTTGATAATGGTCCGCCGCAGCCAACAAGACAGCATCGTCAGTTTGGGTGATGCCACGAGCAATATTACCGATTTGACTGTATAACAAATCCGCATTGCCGAACTGCGTGACGTACGTATCGGAAATTTGTGCCATCACCAAACTGTGGATCAAGTTCGGTTCTACCGCTTGCCACAACAATAAAAGAACCAGTGCCGGAATCGCCGCCAAAATGGCGACATATGAGCCGTAATAGTTAGGTCGAGAATGCAGTTTGCTCAAGCCACCAGCCATGTTGGCAAGCTTAATAGAACGCGTTCGAGCAATAAAAAAGCCGGAAATTGCAATAATAGCAATCACGGTCATCAGCATGGGTGTTGTCATTGTTCCTCCTGAACACGAATAAAGGGGGTACGTGACACGTACCACCCTTTCGTATTCACAATGCGCTTACAAGTTTGGTTTTAAATCGACGGCAGCACTGCGTACTTGTTGCCACTCGTTTTCACCCAGTGGAATAAGGCCACGGTCAGCGAGATAACCCATGCTGCCCATTGCTTCTTCTGAGGTGAACGCTTTCACATAATCGGTCAGGCCAGGAATCACGTTCTCATGCGCTTTTTTAACGTAGAAATACAGTGAACGTGATACGGGATACTCGCCGGTACCAATGGCATCAAATGTTGGCAGAACACCCGAGATTTTAGAGCCTTGTACTTTGTCTGCGTTTTGCTCAAGGAAGCTGTAACCGAAGATGCCAAGCGCATCTGGGTTTGCTTCAARCTTTTGCACAATCAAGTTATCGTTTTCACCGGCTTCGATGAAAGCACCGTCTTCGCGCATGCCGTGACAAATCGCTTTGAATTTGTCTTCGTTACTGTCTTCAAGTGCTGCGACTTCGGGATACTCGGAGCAGCCCGCTTCCATGGCTAGCTCAACAAACGCATCACGTGTGCCCGATGTTGGTGGTGGACCTAGCACCTCGATTTTGGTGTTAGGCAGTGATGGGTTCACGTCTTTCCACGTGTCATTGGGGTTGTCAATCAAATTACCATTACCGTCTGGGACGGTTTTAGCGAGTGCGGTGTAGATATCTTTTAGCGTGAGATCATACTGTTGCGATACTTTCGAGTTTGCGATAGCAATACCGTCATAACCGACTTTGATTTCGACAATATCGTCGACGCCATTTGACTTACAGCGTTCAATTTCCGAGCTTTTGATTTTACGTGATGCGTTAGTCACATCTGGGGTGTTTTCACCGACGCCCGCACAGAACAACTTAAGTCCGCCGCCTGAGCCAGTCGATTCGATTTTTGGTACTGAATATTGCGACGTGCGACCGAAGCGCTCAGCAACGACAGTAGCAAAAGGGTAAACAGTAGAAGAGCCAACGATGCTAATGTAGTCACGGCTTGCAGCCGTTGCGCTACCTGAGGCCAGCACGGCCATTGATACTGTCGTCGCTGCAAAGAGAGCTTTAAGTTTCACATCAACCTCCAAGTCGATTATTTAAGTTAGTGCTGTGTAAATCAATTTATCTACACATAACGAAGAACTCGGTTAACGGGGAGACACATTAAGCGCACAAAGTGACAGTTCCTTTATGCAATGATGAAGGTTTGATGACAGCCAGAGGCATTGGTAGCACACTCAAAAGTTGCTCAAGGTGCGCTAGCGCTGCGCGCGGAAGTGGCTAGGATAGATGAAACATCGATAGCATAGCAGCGAGATAACATCACAATTGAGATGTTAGCTGCGAACAATTTGGATAAAGAAGGCAATGACAGATGCTAACCACAATGAGGACACACGGTTGAACACTGATGCCAAGCCATTGGTACTCTTTTTGTGTGATGGAAAATACGGCGCGTCGTTAATGGCAGCCGCAATGATGAAAAGCAAAGCGAACAGTTTTTTTGATGTGCACTGTTATCACACAACGCAAACCATGAGCACCGATAAGGCCGCACAAGCGCTGATCCAGTTTCAAATATCGACTTACGATCTGGCGCCGGCGCCATTGGATGCGCTGACACTCGACTATGTCGATTATTTAATTGCTCTGAATCCCGCATCGGTACAATCGGGCCTGCCATTGCCAAGCTACGGCAAATTCATTCCCTGGGATGTTACCGAAAACAGCGACGCCGGGCTTGCTGCCGTTTTGCGTGCTATTAACCAAAATGTGAATTACTTTCTCTCTCTGTATTTATTTCGATAAAAAATGCGCCACTTAGGCGCATTTTTTGTTGTTAACACGGCTCTCACAATGAGCCTTGGCTTTTCGGTTTATAGTCTAAACGCTTGAGCCTGCTCACTCATACTCGCGTTTTCTTTTTCTAACCGCTCGTACGCTTGGCGCGTTTGCTCTGCCGTTTCAGCCAAAGATTCCGCCGCACGGTGAATTGCTGCGACGTTTTGGTTTAAATCAGCAGCGGCAGTGGTTTGTTCTTCGGTCGCCGTCGCAATCGCTCCTGTCATTTCTGACACCTGCTGCGTTGACGCATTGATGGTCTCAATCGCCTCTGCCGCGCGTTTGGCATCATCCAATCCTTTTTGGGTTAATGTTTGGCTGTCACTCATCACCTGATACGCCTGACGCGCTTTGGTTTGCAGCCCTTCGATGATTTGATTAATCTCATCGGTTGATGACTGCGTCTTGGTTGCCAAACCGCGCACTTCATCAGCGACCACAGCAAAACCGCGACCTGCCTCACCGGCGCGCGCCGCTTCAATCGCCGCATTAAGGGCAAGTAAATTCGTTTGCTCGGCAATGGTACTGATCACCTCTGAGACCTTACCGATATTTTCACTGTCTGCGGTTAACGCCTCAATCACTTGCGACGCTTCGTTAACTTGATCTTTCGCGGCTACGCTTTGCTGGTAAGACTGTTCAAAGGTTTCTCGACCTTGCTGGGCATACTCGCGCGATTTATCAGTGTGCTCGGCCGCCGCGACCGTATTACTCGCCACTTTCCCAAATGTTGACTCCATTTGTGTCATAGCACTGGCGAGCTGTGATAGCTCACTACGCTGTTGCTCAACACTGTTGACCGTATCCGTCACCTGAGTCGAAAGCTCGTTACTGACCGTTTGTAGCCGCTGTGTGCCTTTTATCAGCGAACCAATTAAGTGGGTAATACTGCTTTGCATCTGATCGAATGTATTGGCGGCCTGTCCTAATTCATCACGGTTAAACTGAGCAAGATCGAGCCGTTGCGTCAGATCGCCACTTTCTACCCGCTGCATTTGCGTAACCAGTAAGGACAATGGTCCGCGGATACGGTTTTGGAGTAAAAGTGCAACGATAACCATCAACACGATCAGCGCGACAATTACCGCTATCCCCATGACAATCAGCTGTTCGATTTTCTTAGACTCTTGTGCTTTGATGGTATTGGCCTGTGCTTCTAGATCAGCTTGTAACGACGCAAGGTTGTCCACTATTTGATCAAAGGGCGCTAACATTGGCCCAAGCATTTTTCGTCGAGCGTCGTCTATTCGCCCATTATCGATTAGACGAATATAATCATTTTGCATCTCGCGATAGCCATTCAAACGTGTCTCAATGGTGGTGACTTCATCGCTGTTACTATCTCGAACCGTCAGCGTTTTCATATTCGTCAGCGCGCCACGTACCGATTCGTCATTGCGCTTAATTTTCACCAGGATATCGCGATGCGCTTGTTTATCATCGGTTAGGCCATAATCGAGCGCAAAACGGCGGTAAGTTACCGTGTAATAGCGTAAATCTGACACCGTGCTGAGCAAACGCACATTGCGCTCGACAACGTCATTGAACTGGGTTTTAACTGAGCTAATTTCACTGAACAAATAGGCGCCACTCAGGGCGACTGCAATCCCGAGCGCAATAAACACCGTCCGTAAATACTGAATGATTGTCATAGATTCCCCATTACCCTTAAATACCATCACTAAATTAATTGTTTTTCTGCGCCAAGGGTAACGGGTACGATCAATAGTTGTAATAGGTTTAGCCAACTATAAAAAACAAACCAGCTGAAAACGAGCCAGCTTAAACGTATTAATTTGTAAGGAACAACAACGCATGAAGGGCCATAACACTCAGAGTGAGCCGATCGCGCATTGTTTGRTACCCCGCTGGCTGATCGTTTTTTTGTTGGCAATATCGAATCCACCGTTCGGTAAGCCACACTAAAAAGTAACCTGCCGTAAGCACGCTTACGGTCAGTGATAGAGGTGTCGCCCCTTTGACCAATGCACCCCATGCAAGCAAGGCGAACACATTACTGAGTACCAACGCATACCGACTCAATGTAGGAGGTGTGTTATCCAGGCCGTTCCCCCACAACACGCCGGATAAAAAGCTTAAAATCACGGCACTGTAGGTAATAAACAATTGTTCGCCAGCTAAGCCAAAAACTGTCAGCCCAGTCCAACTGACCCCGAGGGCCCCCGCGAACGGTAAAAGGCCAAGATAACCTAAATTCAGCATGGTGCGATCCGCTGACGATGCACGAACATCAGGTTGTGGCATTGTTTTGCTCCTACTCATAAACCAGTCCAGCTCGTTTATACGGTATCACTGCCATGATGGCTGATAGCTCGTGCCGGTTTGCTGCTTTTCTCATCACTTTGCACTTCACTACCGTGATAAAGGCCTCTTTTTTTTGCAAAGAAAACGCACCTTGCGTAAATTGTTGCGCGTTTTGTTGTTTAAAAAGGAGTTACTCATGTCAACACGAAGTACGTCGGATGCGAGCAATGCCAGCACATTGCAGCATCCGTTTGCCGATTGCGTCACCCAAACGGGGCCGTTTAAGGGCGTTCATAAAAATATGATGATCGCCGCTACCCTTCTGGTTTTCGTCTTCGTTTTTTTTACCGGGTTTAACACTCACCTAGCAGCCAGTGTGTTTGCTGCTGCTCGCGGCTGGGTAGAGTCTACGTTCGGTTGGTATTACATGTTGGTGCTTGTTCTCTTATTGGCCGCCAGCTTCATTATTGCAGTCACCCGTTTTGGTAATATTCGTTTGGGTGACGACGACGATCGCCCCGAATTTAGTACTTTTTCGTGGCTATCGATGTTATTTTCCGCCGGTGTCGGTGTTGGCATATTGTTTTTTGGGGTAGCCGAACCCACGCTCTACTTTGATACAAGTGGTGCGTTCGGCTACCCCAACAACCCATATGCTGATATGGCAGGCGCAACCACCATGGGATTTGATCGCGCGGCCGCTGCTCTGCGTGTTACTTACTTTCACTGGGGCTTTCATGGCTGGGCCGTGTACGTCATTGTTGGCCTCGCGCTGGCGTATTTCTCGTTCCGTAAAAAACTGCCGCTCGCGCTACGATCCACCATTTATCCGCTGATTGGCGATCGGATCTACGGCCCCATTGGCCATATCACCGATATTTTAGGTGTCCTGGGCTGCGTATGCGGTGTCGCTACCCCGCTCGGGTTAGGGGTCAGTCAGATCGCGGTGGGGCTCGATCGCTTATTTGGCATCGATCCCGGTGTCATGACTCAGGTTATCCTGATCGTTTTGATTTCCGTGGCCTCAATCATGTCGTCTCTGTCTGGCGTCGGCAAAGGGATCCGCATTATTTCCGAGTGGAACATTATCGTCTCGGCATTGGTAATCGCTTACTTCTTATTTGGCGGTCCAACCACCTGGTTGATCCACGTCTTTGGTGCTTCACTCAGTGACTATTTGGTCGGTTTTATCCCAATGGGACTGTGGTTTCCTGAAACGCCAGGCCCAGCCGCATGGCAAAATGCCTGGACCATTTTCTACTGGGGTTGGTGGATTGGCTGGGCGCCCTTTATTGGCTTATTTATTGCCCGCATTTCTCGCGGACGTACCCTGCGTGAGTTTGTGGTTTGTGTGCTTTGCGCGCCAACGCTGATGATTTTTGCTTGGTTGGCCATTTTTGGCGGCAATGCGTTGCATCAAGAGCTTGTTGCTGAGACGGGTGTCGGTACTGCGGGAATCATTGATTTGGTGAATGGCTGGGACTTGCCTGCGGCATTGTTCGCCACAGCCGATGGCATTACCGGCGGCGGTATCTGGGGTTGGATACTGAACGCCATGATGATCTTTTTGCTGTTTAGCTGGTTTATTACCTCGTCCGATTCCAGCACCTTGGTGCTCACCACCATTCTGTCGATGGGCAATGATGATCCGCCGAAACGCTTCCGTGTTTTCTGGGGCACTATGATCGGCGCCGTCGCCGCGGTGCTTTTGGTCGCAGGCGGCTTAAGAGCCTTACAAACGGCCAACATGGTGACTGCATTACCTATCAGTGTATTGGTGATCTTAATGACCATCAGTGTGATGAAGTCTTTACTGGCAGAGCCGGTTGGCAAGCCCACCGCCTCGACGCCATCACAAGCGAATCGCTAGACCGGTTTCATCGACCAACGAAAGCGCCACCTCATACGGTGGCCTTTTTTTATTCGAGGTCGTCGTCGCTTTTATGGGTTCGTACCATCCATGGCCATCGCCAGCACACTGACCGGATGCAAGGCTTCCAACGGTGTGTTCTCTTCAATTTGCCATTTGCAGGTTTCACAATCGGTGACAGCAAAGTCGGCTTCTGCAGCTTTAATCTGCGCAAACAAACCACTACCGATGGCAATCGAGGTTTGATAGTTCTCGGTTTTAAAGCCATAGGTGCCTGCCAAACCACAACACTCGCTATCGAGTACAACCACGTCTAACCCGGGGATCATCCGCAATAGCTCAATGGTGAACATTGCATTGCCACTGCGCTCCAAGTGACAAGGAGTGTGATACACCACCCGTTTATTGATGGGTTTTAGCTTGGGCATCTCGCCATTCATTGCCGCTTTGAGTAAAAAACGGGTCACGAAGCTAATTTGTCCTGCCACATGCTGATTGTCGACACCCAATACATGCGGATACTCTTCTTTGAGTGTCAGCGCACACGATGATGACGTCGCGATCACTGGGCGCTCGTCGGCAACAGAATCGGCAATCATCGCGGTATTGGCGGTGGCATTACGTCTTGCTTTATCATAAAAACCGTTAGCAATTAAGGGGACACCACAGCATTTGTGTTTCTCTAATAGCTGAACGCCATAGCCCATCTAATAGCTGAACGCCATAGCCCA
>NZ_MUFH01000093.1:0-8753 GCF_001996115.1 Salinivibrio sp. MA427 | reverse complement strand
GTATTGGATTTGAACGGGAATACTACCTTGACTCGCGAAAAAAAAGTTCTATATATCAATGAAATCAAAGAGCTGTTACCACACCGCTATCCGTTTTTGTTGATTGATCGTGTTACCGATTTTGAAGAAGGGCAGTACCTTCACGCGATTAAAAATATTACGGTTAATGAGCCGCAGTTCACTGGGCATTTTCCGCAGTTGCCGGTGTTCCCAGGCGTACTGATCCTAGAGGCGATGGCACAAGCGACAGGCTTGCTCGCGTTTAAGACCTTCGGTAAGCCGAAAGACAACGAGCTATACTATTTTGCAAGCATTGATAATGCTAAATTCCGCCGCCCAGTCTCGCCAGGCGACCAACTGGTTCTCGAGGTAGAATTTATTAAAGAGCGCCGAGGTATTGCGGCCTTTACTGGCGTCGCAAAAGTCGATGGTGATGTTGTCTGCTCGGCTCAATTAAAGTGCGCAAGAAGAGAGATCTAATTGTGATCCACGAAACTGCCTATATCCATCCCGCTGCCGTTGTCGAAGACGGTGCAGTCTTGGGGGAAAACGTAAAAATTGGCGCCTTTTCTTATGTGGGGAAGGGTGTAGAGATCGGTGCAGGGACCGAAGTGATGACTCATGTGGTGATCAAAGGGCCTACGCGTATTGGTTGTGATAATAGAATCTATCAGTTCGCCTCCATTGGTGAAGCATGCCAAGATCTTAAATATGCTGGTGAGCCAACAACATTGGAAATTGGTGATCGCAATACCATTCGGGAAAGCGTGACCATGCACCGCGGCACGGTGCAAGATAAAGGCGAAACCAAAGTTGGCAGCGACAACCTGTTTATGATTAATGCCCACGTTGCCCATGATTGTGTGGTAGGGAATCATTGTATTTTTGCCAACAATGCGACCTTGGCAGGACACGTCCATGTCGATGACTATGCGATAGTGGGCGGGATGTCAGCTATTCACCAGTTCTGCGTCATTGGTAGTCATGCCATGCTCGGCGGCGGATCCATTGTGGTTCAAGACGTGCCACCGTATGTGATGGCTCAAGGCAATCACTGCGCACCGTTTGGGATCAATGTGGAGGGTCTCAAACGCCGTGGCTTCGACAAGTCCGCCATTCGGGCCATTCGTGCGGTGTATAAAAACATGTATCGCGCCGGTAAAACGTTAGAAGAAGTGAAAAAAGAGCTCGCGGCGCAAGCAGAAGACGAACCTGCATTGGCGTTGTTTGTTGACTTTTTTGCACGCTCAACGCGAGGCGTTATTCGTTAATGTTACCGAGTGAGCGTCCATTACGGGTTGGAATCGTCGCCGGAGAAATCTCCGGCGATGTTTTAGGTGAAGGCCTCATCAAGGCACTGCGCGCCCAGCACCCGAATATTGAATTTGTCGGCATTGGCGGCCCACGAATGATAGCGCAAGGCTGCCAGAGCCTGTTTGATATGGAAGAGCTGTCCGTGATGGGGCTGGTCGAGGTCTTGGGTCGACTGCCGCGTTTATTGAATGTGAAGGCCGCGCTGGTGAAGCACTTTACTGCTCATCCGCCTGATGTCTTTATTGGTATTGATGCGCCGGACTTTAACTTACGTCTTGAAGCATCATTAAAAAAAACCGGAATAAAAACCGTCCATTACGTCAGCCCGTCAGTGTGGGCGTGGCGGCAAAAGCGGATCTTTAAAATTGCGGCCGCCACGGATCTTGTCTTAGCGTTTCTGCCCTTTGAAAAAGCGTTTTACGACAAGTTCGACGTGCCGTGTGCCTTTGTCGGTCACACCATGGCGGATAGCATTCCGATGCAAGTGGATAAAACGGCGGCACAGCAACCCCTGGGGCTTGACCCTAATAAACGTTGGTTAGCGGTCCTTCCGGGAAGTCGCGGCAGTGAGATGGCGATGTTAGCCCCGCCGTTCATACAAGCCTGCCAACAGCTTGCGGCACGTTATCCGGAACTTGGCTTTGTGGTTGCTTTGGTTAACTCGGCACGTCGCGAACAGTTTGAGCAAGCTTGGCAGGCCATTGCCCCAGAGCTTTCGTTTACCTTGGTTGACGATACAGCGCGCCAGGTTATTAGTGCGGCCGATTCTGTGTTGCTGGCGTCGGGAACCGTCGCGCTTGAATGCATGTTACTCAAGCGTCCTATGGTGGTGGGCTACCGCGTGAAACCACTGACAGCATGGCTGGCAAAGCGTTTGCTTAAGACCCAGTATGTCTCGTTGCCGAATATTTTAGCAGACGCGCCACTGGTGCCTGAACTGCTACAGGAAGACTGTCAGCCAGAGGCGTTAGCGAAGGCCGTTAGTGATCAGCTTGATAGCGATAATCAAGCACTGTTGTCCACCTTTACTGCGTTGCATCAAACCATTCGTCAAAATGCGGATGCCTCCGCCGCCAAGGCAGTATTAACACTATTGGGTCACCATGACTGAACAACCTTTTGTATACCCGGACGCCAACGTGATTGCTGGTGTTGATGAGGTCGGGCGAGGCCCGCTTGTCGGCGCGGTGGTGACAGCGGCGGTGATTTTAGATCCCAATCAGCCGATTGTTGGATTAACCGATTCAAAGAAATTGAGCGAGAAAAAGCGGCTTGCGCTGTATGATCAGATCAAGCAAAAAGCGCTTTCATGGTCTGTTGGACGTGCTGAGCCTGATGAAATTGATGCACTCAATATATTACACGCCACGATGCTAGCGATGCAGCGTGCGGTGAATGGGCTGTCGGTTACTCCGGATTATGCGCTGATTGACGGTAATCGCGTGCCTGACTTACCGATGCCGGCGCAAGCCGTTGTGAAAGGTGACTTACGCGTGGCGGAAATCAGTGCCGCCTCAATTTTAGCCAAGGTCGATCGCGATCATGAAATGGCGTTACTGGATGCCGCGTATCCAGGCTACGGATTTGCCCAACATAAAGGGTATCCGACCAAAGTTCATATGGCCGCTTTAGCTGAGCACGGTGCCTTACCGATGCATCGTAAGAGCTTTAAGCCGGTTAAACGCGCGCTCGGTATCGACTAGTGCGCGCTATTTATCTCAGCCAATCATAGTGAAGTAGCGAGTTTTATGTCTGAGCCACGTTTCGTCCACTTACGCATTCATAGTGATTACTCCATGGTTGATGGAGTGTCCAAAGTGCCGCCATTGGTAAAAAAAGTGGCGGAAATGGGCATGCCTGCGATGGCACTCACCGATTTCAGTAATTTATGTGGGTTGGTTAAGTTCTATAACACTGCGAACAATGTGGGTGTTAAGCCCATTATCGGGGCAGATTTTAATGTTCAGTCTGATGCGTTTGGCGATGAGTTATGTCAGCTAACCCTGCTTGCCACCAATAAAGTTGGGTACAAAAACCTGACATTACTGATCTCCAAAGCGTATTTGCGCGGCCATGTGCAGCATCGTCCTGTGATTGATCAACAATGGCTCGTTGACCATGCCGAAGGCCTAATTGTGCTATCTGGCGGCTGTCGTGGTGATTTGGGTCGTGCTTTACTGAAAGGCAACCAAGCGCTCGCCGAACAGTGCGCACACTTCTACCAGCGGTACTTTCCTAACGCTTACTATATGGAGTTGGTGCGGACCGGACGCCAAGATGAAGAGAGCTACCTCCATTTTGCGGTCGACTTTGCTGCCGAGCATGATTTACCTGTCGTGGCGACCAATGAAGTCTGTTTTCTCTCGCCCGATGAATTTGATGCTCACGAAATTCGCGTCGCGATTCATGATGGCTTTACGCTCGATGATCCGCGTCGGCCTAAACACTACAGTGCAGAGCAGTATTTACGCACTGAGCAAGAAATGTGTGAGCTGTTTGCGGATATTCCCGAAGCACTCACCAACAGTGTTGAAATAGCCAAACGCTGTAATGTGCCTGTTCGGCTAAACGAATACTTCTTACCGAACTTCCCGACCGAGGGAATGGACATTGATCAGTACCTGGTTAAACGCTCGCAAGAGGGGTTGGAAGAACGTCTCGCCTTTTTGTTTCCTGATGAAGCAGAAAGAGCACGTCGACGACCCGACTATGACGCACGCTTAGAGCGTGAGCTTGGCGTGATTAACCAAATGGGATTTCCCGGGTACTTTTTGATCGTCATGGAGTTTATCCAATGGTCAAAAGATAACGATATCCCCGTTGGTCCAGGGCGTGGTTCGGGCGCTGGCTCATTGGTTGCGTATGCCCTCAAAATCACCGACCTGGATCCGCTGCAATTTGATCTACTTTTCGAGCGCTTTTTGAATCCCGAGCGTGTCTCGAACTCTATTGTGATAGCGAGGGACACCACCCTGTTACCCAGTTCGATAAAAATGATGTTGAAACCGCAGGCTTGGTGAAGTTTGATTTCCTGGGCCTGCGAACCCTGACGATCATCGACTGGGCGTTGGGCATGATCAATCCTCGCTTGAAAGCCAAAGGGCTGGATCCGATTGATATTACCGCGATCCCGATGACTGATCAGGCATCCTTTGCGATGCTGCGCAAAGCCGAGACGACCGCGGTTTTCCAGCTGGAATCGCGTGGCATGAAAGAGCTGATCAAGCGTCTTCAGCCCGATAGTTTTGAGGACATGATCGCTTTGGTGGCGTTGTTCCGGCCGGGCCCGTTGCAATCAGGGATGGTCGATAACTTTATTGACCGTAAGCATGGCCGAGAGCAGGTTTCTTATCCCGATGAGAAGTGGCAACATCCGTCACTGCAAGAAACGCTTGAGCCGACTTATGGCATCATTCTCTATCAAGAGCAGGTGATGCAGATTGCGCAAACGCTAGCGGGGTATACTCTGGGCGGTGCAGACTTGCTGCGTCGTGCCATGGGTAAGAAAAAGCCCGAAGAAATGGCCAAGCAGCGTGCAATCTTTGAGAAAGGGGCGATCGCCAACGGCATTGATGGCGAGCTGGCGATGCGCATCTTCGACTTAGTAGAAAAGTTCGCCGGTTACGGCTTTAACAAATCGCATTCAGCGGCATATGCGCTAGTTTCTTATCAAACGCTGTGGCTAAAAGCGCACTATCCCGCTGAGTTTATGGCGGCGGTGATGACTGCTGATATGGATAACACCGATAAAGTCGTGGGGCTGGTTGAAGAGTGTCGCCGCATGAAGCTGACGGTGTTACCGCCCGATGTGAATGCGGGTCTGCATCATTTTACCGTGAATGACCAAGGTGAGATTGTCTACGGTATTGGGGCGATTAAAGGGGTTGGCGAAGGCCCTATTGATACAATTGTCGCCGCTCGCGAGCAAGACGGTTATTTCCGWGACTTRTTTGATTTYTGTGCKCGMATTGATACTAAAAAAGTCAACAARCGTGTGATTGAACGGCTGATCCGCGCCGGTGCTATGGATAAACTGGGGCCACATCGTGCTGCGATGATGGCGTCTGTCGATGAAGCGATTCGCGCCGCGAGCCAACACCATCAAGCTGAAGCATATGGGCAAACCGATATGTTCGGGGTATTAACTGATGCCCCTGAAGAAGTTGAGCACGCCTACGCGCATGCGGCCCCTTGGCCAGATAAAGTATGGCTAGAGGGAGAGAGAGAAACGCTAGGGTTGTATTTAACCGGTCATCCCATTAATAGTTACCGCAAAGAGCTGAAAAATTATGTGACCTGGCGGCTGGAAGATGCGCACGCAACTAAACGCGATGTGATCTCGACCGTTTCAGGGTTGGTGATTGCTGCGCGAGTCATGACCACCAAACGCGGCTCTCGGCTGGGGATACTGACCCTGGATGATCGTTCGGGCCGGATGGAAGTGATGCTTTTTTCTGACGTGCTCGACAAATATCTTGATCTAGTGGAGAAAGATCGCATTCTGGTGGTCTCAGGACAGGTCAGCTTTGATGACTTCAACGGGGGGCTTAAAATGACCGCCCGTGAATTGATGGACATTAGCCAAGCGCGGGAAAAATACGCGCGTTGTTTGGGCATATCGATGTCATCTAAGCAAATAGAGGCCCCCTTTTTTGAACGATTTCATGATGCACTGGCGCCGTATCGTTCGGGTACGGTGCCGGTGAATATCTATTATCAGCGTGATGATGCGCGTGCTCGGTTGCGTTTAGGCGCGGAATGGCGTGTGACGCCAACCGATGAATTAATCGACACCTTGAAAGGCTTGCTCGGTAATGATCAAGTCGAATTAGAGTTTAACTAAGCCAGGCTGGTGACGTATCGCGTACACTGGCGGTGACCAATAGGATTCTCTTGGTATGAGTCTTAATTTTTTAGAGTTCGAAAAACCGATCGCAGAATTAGAAGCCAAAATTGAGGCCCTTCGTGCGGTGTCCAAGCGTGGCGGAGAAGACGCGGTTAACTTAGATAAAGAAATCGAGCAGCTGGAAACCAAAAGCGTTGAGCTTACTCGAAAGATTTTTGCTGATTTAGGTGCTTGGCAAGTCGCGCAGTTGGCGCGTCATCCACAACGCCCTTACACCTACGATTATCTGAACCGGATTTTTCACGAATTTGATGAGCTGGCCGGCGATCGTGCGTATGCCGACGACAAAGCATTAGTCGGTGGATTGGCGCGTCTTGAGGGACGTCCAGTGATGGTGATCGGTCACCAAAAAGGGCGTGATACTAACGAAAAGGTAAAACGTAACTTTGGAATGCCAAAACCAGAAGGGTACCGTAAAGCATTACGCCTGATGAAGATGGCGGAACGGTTTAATATTCCTGTGATCACCTTTATTGATACCGCCGGCGCGTATCCTGGTGTGGGCGCGGAAGAGCGCGGCCAGTCGGAAGCGATTGCTCGAAACCTTAAAGAAATGGCTGGGTTAACTGTCCCCATTATTTGTAATGTGGTCGGTGAAGGAGGCTCTGGAGGAGCGTTAGCGATAGGCGTAGGCGATTACGTCAACATGCTGCAATACTCAACCTATTCGGTGATTTCGCCTGAGGGATGTGCGTCGATTCTTTGGCGTGATTCAGCAAAAGCCCCTCAAGCGGCGGATGCAATGGGGATCACAGCGCCACGGCTTAAAGAGCTGGGTTTAATTGATACTGTGATTAGCGAACCACTTGGGGGCGCCCATCGCGATTTAACCGCGATGGCAGAGCGTATTAAAGACACCTTGTTGGCCCAGCTGGCTGATTTAGAAGGCTTGGATACGGAAAGCCTGCGCGATCGTCGTTACCAGCGTTTATTGAACTACGGTTATTGCTAAGCCGTTATGGTATTTATAGGGATAAAAGGGCCTTCGGGCCCTTTTCTTTTTACCAGCGGCCAGAAACAATGGCGGATTATATCGACAGTGAATGCCTATGCTTTACCAACAACTTTGTGATTGTTTGGCACCGTTAACCACGACGCCACGGCAGATCATTCTCGCATTAAGCGGTGGTCTGGACTCTCGGGTGCTGCTTGCACTGTTGGCTCAGTATCGTGATCAGCACCCCCAGCATTGTTATCGGGTGGTCCACGTCAATCATGGTTTGCAACTGCAGGCTGAACAATGGGCGAGACAATGCCAACACTGGGCTGAACAAGCGGGCTTTGACTGTCGAGTTGAGCATGTTGAACTCGACAGTGCGCTCAGTCTTGAACACGCCGCGCGTGAAGCAAGGTATCAGGCCTTGCAACAACATCTAGAGCCGGAAGGTTTAGTATTGACGGCGCAGCATGGTGACGATCAGGTTGAAACATTTTTCCTCGCGCTAAAGCGTGGCAGTGGCCTCGACGGATTAGCAGGGATGCCCGAGGTGCGTCCATTAGGGCAGGGCTGGCTCGTGCGGCCCCTCTTAGCCCAATCACGTGCTGCCCTTGCAAGCTATGCCAGCAGCCATGGGCTGAGTTGGATTGATGACCCTAGCAATCAGCAAACTCGCTTTGATCGCAACTTCTTACGTCAGCACTGGTTACCGGAAGCCGATGCGCGCTGGCCTGGCTTTCGACAAGCCGTTCAACGCACACAGCGCCTATGTGCAGAGCAATCCTCACTGCTGACGCGTTTTATCGCGCCGATAGTGGAAAATGCAGTCAGTGATTCAGGCGCGTTACCGATCGCGGTACTCCCCCAAGCGGATCCTGCCATGGCGCATGCGCTGCTCCGTCATTGGCTAAAGCGATATAAGTTGGTGCTCACTTATGCGCAGTTACAGGTGCTTATCCGTGACGTGATCCACGCCAAACAAGACGCTAACCCGTGTTTGACGATCGCAGATGTCAGTATTCGTCGCTATCAGCAACAGCTTTATGTCGTCACACCTTGTGCCGACTTATCGCAGTGGCAAGGAGAGTTAACACTGGAGCAGCCCCTGACGTTACCCGATGGGCTTGGACAATTGCACTTGTCGCCCTTTGAGGCGACAGCGCCAGGTTTAGCGCTCGGACCATTAACCTCAACGCTCAAGGTCCACTTTAATCCGAGTGGCTTAGCAATGCATCCTGTTGGGCGGCAAGGGCGGCGAAAATTGAAGAAGCTCTATCAAGAGGCGGCGATCCCAAGTTGGTTACGTCGTCGGCAACCTATTGTCTGTGACGATCAGGGCGTGGTAGCGGTGGCTGACCATTTTGTTCGTCTAGGGGCGAGTGGTCAGCAATGGCGACTCGTTTGGCAACGTTAGCGTTAGTCTTTGCAAACGGATGTTTACCTATTTTTACTCCGTTAAACCGAGGACAAAAGAAACATCGCGCATCATGGCGGCATAATAGCATGCCCGTCTGGTGATGATTAATTGAGCAGTTAAGCGCCCCGGGCTTGCTTAATTTTCCCGAATTACTTAATGTACTAGTCTAATGATACATG
>NZ_MUFH01000092.1:0-8772 GCF_001996115.1 Salinivibrio sp. MA427 | reverse complement strand
GTTAACGAATGGCGAGTGACATGAGAAAGGTAAACGAGCAACAATTTGGTTTTACTTATGGCTACCGTGTATTGGCTTATACAGGATTGAGTGCCCTTGCTTTTTTAGACTTGGCGCATAGTCAGGGTCACGCTCTATTAACGACTTTAGCATTGCTGGTGTCTGCGCTGGGGTTGTTGATGGAAACATTGACCGTTCAGCCAACAGATTCTTCGCAAGGCTAGCTAACTCACTCAACAGCGACACTCACTCTCATTCCCTAGTTTTCTTGGGCTTCCCCGCTTTCAGAGCGGGATTTTTTTTGCTTGTTATTCAGTGAAAACCAGAAACGGAAACAAGGCCAATATCTCGCTGAGTATTGACCCTGTGTCATATGATGAATCTTACGTTTATGGTTAGTCTCGCTTGGTGATATCAATCACCACGCGGCCTTTTATTTCGCCATTGATGATTTTATCGGCGTACGCTGGCGTCTGGGCAAGGGCGATAGTGTGGCACGCTTGTTCAAAGTAGCGTGCGGGTAACAGCTTGGTGAGTGACTGCCATGCGGCGAGCCGTTGTGGTCTCGGGCAAGAGACAGAGTCCACACCTTGCAGGCGTACATTCCGCAAAATAAATGGCATGACGGTGGCAGGGAGATCAAAGCCACCGGCAAGGCCACATGCAGCGACCGTACCACCATACTGAATTTGTGACAGCACGTTGGCGAGCATTTGACTGCCGACGGTATCAACTGCACCAGCCCAGTGTTGTTTATCAAGCGGGCGCCCAGGGGCGCTAAATGCGTCGCGCGGTAAAACGTCATCGGCACCAAGCTGTTCAAGCCAGGTTTGGTTTGCGTCTAGGCGGCCAGTGACAGCACTGACGCGATAACCGAGAGCATGTAATAAGGTGACGGCGACAGAGCCTACGCCACCACTGGCGCCCGTGACTAACACTTTGCCGTCTTCTGGTTTAACGCCGCCATCAATCAAGGCTTGTACGCATAACATGGCAGTCAACCCAGCGGTGCCGACCATCATGGCTTGTTGTTCAGTCAGCCCTTCGGCTAAGGGGACTAACCAATCACCGTTAACGCGCGCTTTCTCAGCCATGCCACCCCAGTGGCCTTCACCGACGCCCCAGCCGGTCAGCACCACTTTATCTCCAGGTTGATAGTCTGGGTGCTGGCTGTCTGCAACCGTGCCAGCAAAATCAATACCTGGCACCATCGGAAATTGGCGCACAATTTTCCCTTTGCCGGTAATGGCGAGGCCATCTTTGTAATTGAGTGAACTATAGTCAATATCGACGGTAACATTGCCGTCAGGGAGATCACTCTCTGCTAAGGCGGTGATGCTGGCGAGGGTTTGTTTTTCGTGTTGTTCGAGGACAAGCGCGTTAAACATGGCATTCTCCCGGTTGGAATAAGTGAGCGGCCATACTAGGCCGAGCGAATAAGCGACCACTTGCGTTATATCAATCACTATGCGATTGAACGCCGTTAGACGCAACCCAAAAAAAAGAGCGGTAAACACCGCTCTTTTATCGTCACGAAGAAGGCATTACACGCGTTCGAACACGGTGGCAATCCCTTGACCCAAACCAATACACATGGTTGCCAACCCTAAGGTGGCATCTTGACGCTCCATTTGATGCAACAAGGTGGTCGAGATGCGTGCACCTGAACAGCCTAATGGGTGACCCAAGGCAATGGCGCCGCCATTGAGATTGACCTTTTCATCGACTTTATCCATCAGGCCGAGATCTTTGACGCAAGGTAGTGATTGCGCGGCAAATGCTTCGTTCAGCTCCACAAGATCAATATCATCGATACTCAATCCAGCGCGTTTCAGTGCTTTTTGGGTGGCTGGCACTGGGCCATAACCCATAATTGATGGATCACAGCCGGCAACGCTCATCGCTCGAATACGTGCTCTAATAGGGAGCCCGAGTGATTTGGCTTTTTCTTCGCTCATCACTAGCATTGCTGATGCGCCATCTGATAGCGCTGATGAAGTACCCGCCGTGACTGTGCCCGTAACAGGGTCAAAGGCGGGGCGCAGGTTAGCCAAGCTTTCAACCGTGGTTTCTGGACGAATGACCTCATCATCTTCAACCAGAGTTAGTAGGCCGTTAGCATCATGGCCTTCGATAGGCGCTATCTCCTGTCTAAAGCGCCCTTCTACCGTGGCTGCGTGAGCACGCGCATGAGAGCGAGCAGCAAACTCGTCTTGCATTTGGCGGCTAATACCATGCATACGACCAAGCATTTCTGCAGTAAGTCCCATCATGCCTGCTGCTTTTGCAACCGATTTAGACAAACCAGGGTGGAAGTCGACGCCATGGTTCATCGGCACGTGTCCCATATGCTCCACGCCCCCAATCACGAAGGTGTCACCATCGCCAACCATGATTGCACGCGCTGCATCGTGCAGCGCTTGCATCGACGAACCACACAGGCGGTTGACGGTGGTAGCACCAACGGAGTGTGGGATCCCCGCTAATAAAGCGGCATTACGCGCAATATTAAAGCCTTGTTCTAGCGTTTGCTGGACACAGCCCCAATAAATATCTTCAATTGCGCTGCTTTCGACTGCTGGGTTGCGAGTCAGTAAGGATTTCATCAAGTGCGCCGATAAGTCCTCCGCGCGTACATTGCGAAATACACCGCCTTTAGAGCGGCCCATTGGTGTACGAATACAGTCAACGATCACTACATTGTTCATTGTTCTCTCCTTAACCTTAGGCTGATTGCGGTGCGTTGACCGGGGTCACATCAAAGTAAGCCTGTTTGTCGCCGGCACGACGTTTCATATCCGTTGGGACATGATACAAGGCGCCAAGATCAGAGAATTTGTCTGCCATTGCGACATAGTGATCAACACCCAGAGTATCAACATAACGGAAAGCACCACCGCGGAATGGTGGAAAACCAATGCCATAAACCAAGGCGATATCTGCTTCAGCAGGAGAGGCGATAATGTTTTCTTCGAGACAACGTGCCACTTCATTGACCATCGGCACCATCATACGAGCAATTATATCTTCATCACTGATATCTGACTGATTCCCCTCGATCACGGAGGCAAGTAACTCAGGTACGGCTTCATCAGCTTCTTTTTTCGGCTTCCCTTTTTTATCGATAGAGTAGCGATAGAAACCCTTGCCGTTCTTTTGACCGAAACGCTCGGCGTCGAACATCACATCAATCGCATCACGACCTGATTTACTCATGCGATCAGGAAAGCCTTCTGCCATCACCGCTTGCGCGTGGTGCGCGGTATCGATACCAACCACGTCGAGCAAGTAGGCAGGGCCCATTGGCCAGCCAAATTGCTTCTCCATAATCTTATCGATGCGTTGGAAATCCACACCGTCACGAAGAAGAAGGCTAAAGGCATGGAAATAGGGGAAGAGTACGCGGTTGACGAAAAACCCGGGACAGTCATTGACAACAACCGGTGATTTGCCCATTTTCGCTGCATAGGCAACCACACGGGCAATGGTTTCATCGGAGGTCTTTTCGCCTCGAATCACCTCGACCAACGGCATGCGGTGGACGGGGTTAAAGAAATGCATGCCACAGAAGTTTTCTGGGCGCGCCATTGACTTGGCCAACGTATTGATAGGAATGGTGGAGGTATTCGATGCAATTACCGCATCCGCACTCACTTGCTCTTCTACCTCTTTGAGAACACTGGCTTTGATTTTAGGGTTCTCTACCACAGCCTCAACAACTACATCGCTATGTTCAATGCCGGCATAGTGTAGACTTGGGGTGATTGACGACAGCACCTGGCCCATTTTAAAGCCATCGATACGACCGCGTTCGAGTTGCTTATTGAGTAGCTTGGTGGCCTCTTTCATGCCCAAATCTAGCGATGCTTGTGCAATGTCTTTCATCATTACAGGCACGCCTTTTAGGGCCGATTGGTAGGCGATGCCGCCGCCCATAATACCTRCACCTAGAACGGCACCACGCTGGGTATCTTTCCCTTGTTTAGCGGCTTTTTTCGCCTTGCCTTTGATCACTTGATCATTGAGGAAAATCCCGACTAAGGCTTGAGCAACGTCGGTTTTTGCCAGTTTGACGAAATAGCGATTTTCGACCTTGAGTGCCTCATCGCGTGTCATGCCGGCCGCCTCTTCAATGGCCGTCACGGCAGTCATGGGCGCTGGATAGTGCTTACCGGCTACCTGAGCCACCATGCCTTTAGCCATAGTAAAACTCATGGCGGCTTCTGTGCGGTTTAGCCCCAATGGTTGTTTTTTCTGCTGACGACGGCCTTGCCAATCAATTTTTTCATTGATGGCTTGAGTGAGCATACTGATTGCCGCGTCACGAAGGTTATCTACTTCAACGACGGCATCCACTAATCCTTCTTTGAGCGCTGCCGCGGCGCGTTTTTCTTTACCTGCAGTGATAATTTCCATCGCCGTATCGGCACCCACTAAACGCGGTAAGCGCACGGTGCCACCAAACCCAGGCATAATACCCAGTTTGGTTTCGGGGAGACCAATCCGTGCGTCAGAGCTTGCAACACGTAAATCGGTAGAAAGAATACACTCGCAGCCGCCCCCTAAGGCATGGCCGTTGACGGCGCTGATCGTCGGATAGGGGAGGTCTTCTAAACGATTGAAGATTGCGTTCGCGCGCGAAACCCAATCAGAGAGCTCTTGGTCGGGCTTGGCAAATAAACCGAGAAACTCGGTGATATCGGCGCCGACAATAAAGGCCGACTTTGCAGATGTGAGCATGAGCCCCTTTACATCTTCTCGGCCTGCTAAGGCGTCGAGGGCTCGGTCTAGGCTTTCTAGCGTCGACAGATCCAGTTTATTGACAGAACCCTGGCTGTCCAGTGTCAGTTCTACAATGCCGTTTTCCAATGCACGAACTGAAAGGTTATCTCCTTGGTAGATCATGGTTTTTCTCCACGTTGGCCGTACCATCCTGGTTGAATACTGTTCTGGTTAGACCAGATGAACTCTAGTGTGGATCATTGTTATAATAAATGACAACCAAAAGTTAAACGAATGTTTAAAATATGTGGTGTGGATTGTTTTTACTGTATGGGCGTCCCTGTAGAAGAAGCGGAGATATGATAAAGTGCGAGGTAGAAACTCAAGGATTATATCACTATGCCGATCACGCCTTATGCGGTTCCTGCAGAGACTGTCAGGCACGAGCTTGAAATAAAAAAGAGCCGATTTATCACCTATCTTGCTCACACACCGGGTGAGGCAGACGCGAAGCAGTTTATTCAATCTTTACGCAACGCTTACCCTGATGCGCGCCATCATTGTTGGGCCTTCGTCGCGGGAAGACCCGAATCATCGGTACAATGGGGCTGTGGTGACGATGGCGAGCCCGCAGGAACCGCAGGTAAACCAATGCTTGCACAACTGTCGGGCGCAAAGGTCGGAGAGATCTGTGCGGTGGTTGTCCGTTATTTCGGTGGGATCAAACTGGGTACCGGGGGCTTAGTGAAAGCATACGGTACCAGTGTGCAACAAGCGCTAAGCTTATTAACAACGCGTGAGGTTGCTGTCACGGTTCCTTACACAATAAGCTGTGAATATGCTCACATTGATACTATCGAGTCGCTACTAAAGCAGTACCATGGCATTCAGCTTGATGCTGCGTTCAGTCATAATGTGCAGCTAGCTGTCCGTATTGATGCGCGATTCATCGAAGGTTTTCTTGATGCGCTAAAAAATCAAACTCGTGGGCAGGCACAAGCTTGCTCGACAGAACATCAATAATTAACGTCAGGCATTTAGCCTGCTTTACGTGTAACGATGAGACGGCAGTAAAAGGCTGTCGCTGATAAGAGGGCCACGTCAGGCTATGCAATTTCGTTCCATTACCCGCATCGTCGGACTTCTACTGGCCCTGTTCAGCATTACCATGCTCGCCCCTGCGCTGGTGGCTTTTATTTACCGTGACGGTGCTGGGCTCCCGTTTGTATTGACATTTTTCTTACTGCTTGCGGGGGGCGGATTACTTTGGTTTCCAAACCGTGATTACCGGCATGAACTCAAAGCGCGCGACGGTTTTTTAATTGTCGTGCTGTTCTGGACGGTGATCGGCAGCGCAGGCTCTGTGCCGCTGATGTTGTCGGAACAGCCTGATTTATCGGTCAGTGAGGCGTTTTTTGAGTCCTTTTCGGGGTTAACGACGACAGGGGCGACCGTGATCGTGGGGTTGGACGAGCTCCCTAAGGCTATTCTATTTTATCGCCAGCTGCTTCAATGGCTGGGCGGAATGGGGATTATCGTCTTAGCGGTGGCGATTCTTCCCGTGCTTGGCATCGGGGGCATGCAGCTTTATCGTGCAGAGATCCCAGGGCCGGTCAAAGATACCAAAATGACGCCCAGGATAGCCGAAACCGCGAAAGTCCTTTGGTACATTTATCTGACACTGACGGTCAGCTGCGCGTTAGCCTATTGGTTGGCCGGTATGTCAGCGTTTGATGCGATTGGGCATAGCTTTTCAACCGTTGCAATTGGCGGTTTTTCAACCCATGACGCAAGTATCGGTCACTTTGACAGTACGGCCGTAAACCTGATCACCGTGGTCTTCTTGTTGATATCTGCTTGCAACTTTTCGCTTCACTTTGCGGCCTTTGCTAATAACGGGCTCAATTTAAAGTTTTACTTGCGCGATCCAGAATTTCGCGCATTTTTGGTGATTCAGCTCCTATTATGGCTGGTGGTGTTTGCCATGCTGAGTGGACATCAGGTTTATAACAGCTCCACGGAGACCTTCACTCAAGCATTATTTCAGTCGGTATCTATTTCAACCACCGCAGGCTATACCACGACGACATTTGCTCATTGGCCGCTGTTTTTACCTGTTCTCCTGTTATTCACTTCCTTTATCGGCGGGTGTGCAGGCTCAACAGGTGGGGGGATGAAAGTCATTCGTATCTTATTGCTTTCACTACAAGGAACGCGCGAGCTTAAGCGCTTAGTCCATCCTCGTGCAGTGTATACGATTAAGGTGGGCAACAAAGCCTTACGTCAACAAGTTGTCGACGCGGTATGGGGATTTTTCTCCGCTTATGCGTTGGTCTTTGTGGTCTGTATGCTGGCGTTAATTGCAACCGGCATCGAAGAGCTGACCGCTTTTTCGGCTGTGGCGGCCACACTCAATAATCTCGGCCCAGGCTTGGGCGAAGTGGCTGCTCACTTTGGTGATATTAATGACACAGCGAAATGGGTACTGATCCTGGCGATGCTGTTTGGTCGTTTAGAGATATTCACATTACTGGTTTTATTTACCCCCACTTTTTGGCGTAGCTAAACAGGGGAAGGAGAAGCAATGAGCAACGCAACGCAGAAAGTGCTGCTGTTACACTCAAGTCGGGAAGGGCAAACTAAGAAGATTCTACATTATATAGAGAGTCAGCTTGGAGAACGTGCGCAGTGTGACGTGAGCGATCTCCATCAAGCACCAACACTCGACCTTACCCAATATGATCGGGTGTTAATCGGAGCATCGATTCGTTATGGCCACTTCAATAAAAAGCTCTATCAATTTATCGATACGCACAGCGAACAGCTAAACCGAGTGAAAGCGGGCTTCTTTAGTGTCAATTTAACCGCGCGTAAACCTGGTAAAGATACCGCAGAAACGAGTGCCTATAGTCGTAAGTTCCTAGAAAAGTCGCCATGGACGCCTCAGTTGCATGGCGTGTTCGCCGGGGCCCTCTACTACCCGCGCTATAAATGGTTCGATCGTATGATGATTCGCTTGATTATGCATATTACCGGCGGCGAGACGGATACGAGTAAGGAAGTGGAATATACCGATTGGCAAAAAGTGAAAGCATTTACTGACCAATTTGCCCAGTTTTAGCCCATAGTGCTGATTCTTTGACCGAACGGCGGCTTTTTTACAAAAAAGTCGCTTTCCCCTCTTGCTAAGGCGATCAACTTCTCTATAATGCGCCTCCATCGACACGGCACACAGGGCAAGCGCTCAGCAGCCATGTCGGGGTAAAAAATCAAATAAAAATAAACGCTTGACGTGAGTTTTTAAAAGATTAAGATAGCCGTCCACTTAACGCTAAGCGTTAGGGGAGTCAAAAAGAGGTTTTATTCCGGCCCTGAGGGTTGAAAATAAAAGATAAAATTTCTTCTTGACTTTAACGGCAAGGCRCGTAAGATACGCAGYCCTGACCAAGYGAAGCGCAGCTTCGCACAGTCAACGCTCTTTAACAATTTGACCTATGCAATCTGTGTGGGCACTCGTTGAGAATAGACAAAAAGATTTATTCGATGAACTGAGTGACCAATACGAWAYAACKTTTACGTTRTTCGGCACAGTCAATTCGTTTGTCTCGCAAGAGACGAACAAAACAGTATTTATCGAGCCGTTTGTCTTTTCTTTGGAAAAGCAAACACCAAAACTTTAATTGAAGAGTTTGATCATGGCTCAGATTGAACGCTGGCGGCAGGCCTAACACATGCAAGTCGRGCGGAAACGGCRGTATTGAARCTTCGGTGGATTTACTGGACGTCGAGCGGCGGACGGGTGAGTAACGGCTGGGAACCTGCCCTGACGAGGGGGATAACCGTTGGAAACGACGGCTAATACCGCATAATGTCTACGGACCAAAGGTGGCCTCTACATGTAAGCTATCGCGTTGGGATGGGCCCAGTTAGGATTAGCTAGTTGGTAAGGTAATGGCTTACCAAGGCAACGATCCTTAGCTGGTTTGAGAGGATGATCAGCCACACTGGGACTGAGACACGGCCCAGACTCCTACGGGAGGCAGCAGTGGG
>NZ_MUFH01000091.1:0-8774 GCF_001996115.1 Salinivibrio sp. MA427 | reverse complement strand
CGAGATGATAAATCAGTGGGTAATGCCGGGCACCCCCAGCTTCGTCCAAGACGACCGCTTTGCTCAATCATGGCGGGATTGGCGTAGTCAGCACCGTGAATCACAATTGCCCGTTCACGCGCCTTATCATTCAAACCTTCAGAGAGGCCATCTAAGCGCAGCGAATAGCCGTGTTTGCCGTGATACGTTTCCGCTGCACGATAAATGCCGAGGGATGTTTGTCGCGAATTGACGCGATTAGAAAACGTCTTGGCATACAGATTCCCGCTGTTCTTGCCATGCGAGACGTACGAACGAAAAAGGACATTACGCGTTTTGACATTAATCACCCAAAAGCGTTTCTCGGTCGACGGCTTACCATAATCAATCAACGTCATCACAGGTTTGGCACTGTGATGCTGGGAAAAGTGACGGTAGGCATCGGCAAAAGCGTGATAAGATACCTCTCCTTCAAGGTGAAGGGATTGATATAGCCCACTGACGTCATCTTTAAAGCTGGCCAATACGGGATGAGAGATGCTCAATGTAAGTAAGCCCAACAGCCCAAGTCCCCAAGAGGGAAGAATGAATCGCATCATGATGTGCTCCTTGTTTTGCCACTGCAATACAGGCTATCTAGTTAGCGTGCCTGTATTGACAAAAACAAAAACCGTGCCATCAAGACACGGTTTCATTAGCTATTGATAGTTAAGTAATTTAATCAGCTCACCGCAGACCGACGTACACGCGCAAGTCGACGGTGGCAGAAGGTTGCCACAATTAAAGCGCAGCCATTGCGTTTTTGATCCGCTTATCAGACACCGGGTACGGGGTACCCAGTTGCTGAGCAAAGTAACTCACGCGTAGCTCTTCAATCATCCAACGAATCGCCTTCACCTCATCAGGCACCGGCTTTCCTTTTGGCAGCTTGTTATACAGCGTTTTATAGTCGTTCATGACCGACTCTATCTTGAGCATATGGTTACGATCGCGCGTCGGATCGACGGGTAATTTTTCTAGTCGACGCTCTATCGCCTTCATATAGCGCAAAATATCCGGCAGCCGCTCCCAACCACAGTCGGTGGCAAACCCTTTGTATATCAAGCCTTCCAATTGCGCTTTAATATCAGACATAGCAAATGCCATCGACAAATCTACTTTGCCTTTCAGTTTTTTGTTGATAGTAAACGCATGCGTCAGGATTTGCTCAACGTGCTGAGCAATGTCGACCACTGTATCGCCTAGCTCTGCACGCACGGTTTCTTTTAACGACTCAAACTCGGCCTCTTCCCAAGTAAGGCCGCCGTGCTGAGCAATTAATTTATCGACGCCACAAGCAATACAATCATCGATTAAATCCAGCACACGCCCATAGGGGTTAAAGTACAGCCCCAGCTTTGATTTGTTGGGTAAATGTGCATGAAGATACTTAATCGGCGATGGCACATTGAGTAAAATCAACCGGCGCTGTCCGGCCTGCATCGCTTTTAGTTGCTGATCTTCCGTTTCAAATAAGCGAATCGCGACGCTGTCTTTTTCATCCACCAGTGCCGGGTAAGCCTTGACTTCAAAGCCATGTTTTTTTTGCTGATAACGCGATGGCAAACGGCCAAAGTGCCATTGCGTGATCCCTTGCTGCTCAATGTCATCATCTGCCACGTCCGACAAGGTGGCCTGAACCTGATCTTTGAGTGACACCTTGAGCGCGTTCAGATCTTCGCTTTCCGCGAGGGTTCGATTTTTATCATCGACGAC
Organism: Salinivibrio sp. MA427; assembly: GCF_001996115.1. Lineage (NCBI taxonomy): Bacteria > Pseudomonadati > Pseudomonadota > Gammaproteobacteria > Vibrionales > Vibrionaceae > Salinivibrio > Salinivibrio sp. MA427. The sequence continues at coordinate 7,040 of NZ_MUFH01000091.1, read as the reverse complement.
GCGGAACTGCATCCGCAAATGCTCTGGAAGTTGGCTGAAGTTCCAGCTTTCACGCGCAATCGTCACCCCTGACATCTGCTTAAGGGCTTTTTCCATACTATCTAGCAAAGGCGCCTCTAGTGGCGTCACGCGCTGTAAGATTGCATCGGCATAGTTGGGGGCCGGGACAAAGTTACGACGTAACGGCTTAGGCAAGGATTTGATCAATGCGACAATCAGCTCATGACGCAGACCCGGCACATGCCAATCAAAGCCCTCTTCAGATACCTGGTTGAGAATCGGTAACGGAATATGCACCGTGACCCCATCATGATCTTGCCCGGGTTCAAACTGATAACTGAGCTTGAGTTTGACGTTATCTTGATACCAAACGTTGGGATAATCTAACTCGGTGACATGGCTCGCATCACCTTGCAGCAGCATGGCTTTTTCGAAATTCAGTAAATCGGGATCGTCCTGACGGGCTTTTTTCCACCAGCTATCAAAGTGACGACCACTGACCACACTGTGATCGAGACGCTGGTCATAAAAATCAAACAAGGTGTCATCGTCTGCCAAAATATCGCGGCGACGCGATTTAAGCTCTAGCTCTTCCACCTCCGCAAGCAGCTTTTGATTTTGACGGAAAAAGGCGTGCTTAGTCTGCCAGTCGCCTTCAACCAGCGCCGAGCGAATAAATAGTTCGCGGCTGAGCACAGGATCAATCGGCCCATAGTTTACTTTGCGGCTGGCAACAATCGGGATCCCGTATAAGGTCACTTTTTCGCTTGCCATGACCGCCGCCTGCTTCCGAGACCAATGCGGCTCACTGTAGGTGCGCTTAATCAGATGCTGCGCCAAGGGTTCGACCCACTCGGGTTGGATCCGCGCGGCAATTCGCCCCCATAATTTGGAGGTTTCGACCAGCTCGGCCACCATCACCCATTTAGGCTGTTTTTTAAATAAGCCCGATCCAGGAAAAATATGGAAACGTGCATTGCGGGCACCTTGGTAATCGTTCTTCTCTTGGTCTTTTAAACCAATATGACTCAACAGGCCGGCGAGTAAAGCCATATGCACAGCCTGATAGTTTGCCGGCTCTTGGTTAAATGCGCTGTTTTGCTCTTTCATTACCTGGGTAATTTGGTAGTGGACATCTTGCCACTCTCGTACACGCAGGTAGTTGAGGTAGTCTTTTTTACACTGCTTGCGGAACTGGTTATTCGACAGCAATTGTTGCTGCTCTTTCACGTAGCCCCACAGATTGACATACGCTAAAAAGTCGGATTCTTTATCGGCAAACCGGCGGTGCTGCTCATCGGCTTGTTGCTGTTTATCCGCCGGACGCTCACGCGGATCTTGAATCGCCAGCGCGGCAGCAATCACCATCACTTCATTGAGTGCCCCATACTTAGGCGCTTCAATCACCATGCGCGCTAAACGCGGATCAATCGGAAGCTTGGCCAGGGTTTTGCCCACTCCCGTCAGCTGACGCTTGGAGGCCACTTGTCCGGATTTAATTGCCCCCAGCTCTTCGAGTAAGCGCACACCGTCTTTAATGTGACGGCTATCAGGTGGCTGAACAAACGGAAAGGCTTGAATATCACCCAGACCAAGCGCCGTCATTTGCAAAATCACCGACGCCAGATTGGTCCGAAGAATTTCCGGATCGGTAAACTCAGGTCGACCTAAAAAATCGTCTTCGCTATAAAGGCGAATACAAATCCCTTCTGACACACGCCCGCAACGGCCCTTACGCTGATTGGCACTGGCTTGCGAAATTGGTTCAATGGGCAACCGCTGTACCTTGGTGCGGTAGCTATAGCGTGAAATGCGCGCCGTACCCGGATCAATCACATACTTGATCCCCGGGACCGTCAACGAGGTTTCTGCGACGTTGGTGGCCAGTACAATCCGTCGCCCAGAATGAGATTGAAAAACACGATTTTGTTCGCCGGCAGAAAGCCGAGCATAGAGCGGTAAAATCTCGGTATCCCGTAACTGGCGACGTTGCAAGTGATCGGCTGTGTCACGAATTTCTCGCTCACCATTCATAAAGATCAGAATGTCGCCTGGCCCTTCGGTGCAAAGCTCATCGACGGCTTCGCTAATCGCTTCAAGCTGATCGCGGTCGCTTTCATCGTCTTCAGCCAACGGACGATAGCGTACGTCAACCGGATAAGTGCGGCCAGACACCTCAATCATAGGGGCATTGTTGAAATGCTTAGAAAAACGTTCTGGGTCGATGGTCGCCGAGGTGATGATGACTTTTAAGTCGGGACGCTTTGGCAGCAACTCGCGCAAATAGCCGAGAATAAAGTCGATATTGAGGCTACGTTCATGCGCTTCATCGATGATAATGCAGTCATACTGATTGAGATAACGATCATGCTGAATTTCTGCCAACAAAATCCCGTCAGTCATCAGCTTTACTTGCGTCGCATCTGACACCTTGTCGTTAAAACGCACTTTATAGCCGATACTACGGCCAAGCTCGACATCAAGCTCATCGGCAATGCGAGAAGCAACAGATCGCGCCGCCAAGCGACGTGGCTGCGTATGACCAATGGTCCCTGCAACACCCAGCCCTAATTCCATACAAATCTTGGGTAGCTGAGTGGTTTTACCCGATCCCGTTTCACCGGCAATAATCACTACCTGATGGTTGGCAATAGCCTCGGCAATATCGTCTTTTTTCTGACTAACGGGCAATGCCTCAGGATAACTAATGGTGGGCGTGCTCGTTTGTCGCGATAAGACGCGCTGCATGCTTTGCGCCATATCCGCGGCGATTTGATCGTAAACGGCCTGTTTGGCATCGTTTTTATTGATTTTCTGCGCACCGTGAATGCGTTTTTTAAAGCGAAAACGGTCTTGCAGCATACAATCGTTTAAGGCTGCAAATAGCGTGTCTGGCGTGTTGTGATGACGTGAACTCAAGGCGATTCCTGCTTACTGCTTAATCTTTTAAGGCGTTTATCAGTGTCACAGCCGATAAATAAGGTTGATTGGTGTCGCATCCTATCACAAAGTAAAAAGAATCAAACCTGCATAGGATTCGCACCGTATTCTATGACAGACCTAAATGACTTCGCAGTAGGGAGAAGCGCCATGCTTAAACAGCTATTTAGTAAATTAGAATCTGCCTTTGCGGCCGATCTGGGGCAACAGGGCGATCAGGCAGGCTTATCACGGCATCAAGCGATGGCTGRCCTGCTCAGTGAAGTCGCCATGGCGGATCATGATATTGATGAAAGGGAGAAGGAGACCAAGAAAGCACGGATCTGCCAACTGTTATCGCTTGAGACCACGCAAGCTGAATCGTTACTTGAGCAAGCACGACAACACAGTGAGCATGCAACGTCACTCTATGAATATACCGACAAATTACGCGATCTCGACCCGCACACACGGATTTTGCTTATCGAAGCCATGTGGTCAGTGGCTTACGCTGATGAAAACATCGACCCCTTAGAGGAAGCCGTGATTCGAAAAACGGCCGATCTACTTTATGTCGATCATGCTGACTTTATTCGCGCCAAATTAACGGTTATCGACAACGATGAACGTGACTAGCAACGCGTGGTAGTTAACTCGTTCGCGCACGCATAATCACGGGGCCATTTACCGTGGAGACTTGCTCAAGCGGGGTCGCAAACACCTCTGAAAGTTGGCGATCGGTTAACACCTGCCCAGGGCGCCCAGTGGCAACAAGGCGTCCCTGGTTAAGCAATAATACCTTATCGGCATGTACCAATGTCCGGTTGAGATCGTGATTCGCCATCACAATCGCAATGCCATAAGTTGCTGCCATCATGCTAATTTCTTGGTAGATGATTTCTTGTTGTGCCACATCAAGCCCAGTTGCCGGTTCATCCAGTAATAGCAGACACGCATGAGGGTTAAGTGACGGCAACACTTGCAACAAAGCGCCGGCGAGACGAACACGTTGCCACTCTCCTCCGGACAAGCTATCAATGCGCCGATGGAGTTTATCGGAAACAGCTAAACGCGAGGCGATATGATTCACCGCCTCATCACGTGCACTGCCAGCCATTTGCTGTAAGCTTTGTCTTGGTAAGCTATCAAGCACCAGATTAAGGTATTCAAACACCGCCATGACGAACACCGGACGTTGATGCTGCATCAGGTAGCCGCGCCACTGCGCCAATGTTTGCCGGGTTTGACCGCCGAGACGTTGGCTATTGATCGCGATGTGACCAGCTTCTGGCATCTCTAATCCCGACAGAAGCTGTAACAAGGTACTTTTGCCACTGCCATTAGGCCCAATTAAATGCACCACCTGCCCGGCTTCAACGGATAGGGAAAGGGGGAAAAGCCTCGGCGGCAAACTCACATCTTGCGCATGAACCACCATTACCCTGCCCTCACTAACATCCAAATAAACAAAGGTGCACCAATCACACTGGTTACCACGCCGACAGGTAACTCCGCCGAGGGAATAATAAGCCGTCCAATGGTATCCGCACAGACAAGCAATAATGCGCCGGCAAGCGCCGACATTGGCAACAAGTAGCTATTACGGCTGCCCAACCATAAGCGCAAATAATGCGGCACAATTAGGCCAATAAAGCCGATCACACCGGCCGTCGCAACCGATACCCCAACCAGTATGCTCACGAGCACAATCAACTGCCAACGCAGCCGATGAGTATCAAGTCCCAATTGCTGTGCTTGTTGGTCGCCAAGCATGAGTTGATCGAGTTTTTGCCCGTAGCGCCATAATAGCGCAATACAAGGTAACGTTATCGACAATATCGCAACATGCTCTAAACGCATGCCCGATAGCGATCCCATTAACCAAACCATTAATTGGCGTAGGTTAAAGTCGGTGCTGAAATAAAATGCCAATGTCACTCCCGAGCCGGCTAAGATGCTCAGGGCAACCCCCACCAATAAAATTCGGGACGTGGCTAATGCCCGGCGTGCCAACATCACCAATATCAAGGTAAAGGCACTGGCGCCTAGCATCGCAGCAATCGCCATATGCGAGCTTGATGCCCACGTAGGTGCAAGCAGTAATAATAAGACGACCGCAATGCTCGCCCCACCGGAGATCCCAAGCACACCCGGCTCAGCCAAAGGATTACCCAGCAATACTTGCAAGCTGGCTCCCGCCATCGCCAGCGACGCTCCTATCAATAATGCAGCTAACACCCGAGGCAAACGCAGCTGGATCAGCAGTTGTTGCGCCAATGGCGAATCGGGCGCGAGCGGATTAATCCAGAGCTCTCCCACACTCAGCGCCACGCCACTGGCTAACAACAAAAGACAGGAAAAAAGACATAACGCGCGCCGCCAACGGATATGTTGGCGGGCGGTGAGTGATGACACTTGCATGGGTCGTTCGACCATCTATTCAGCACATAATAATGCAATGTACTTTACCGACTGAATCAACGGTTGAAAAGCGCTAACACCCAGCGTGTGGCAAGAGTACGCGATTACGCTGATGTTGTATTCACATACAAGGGCTGGTCGGCATCAGGGCGAAAAGGCGTGGCTAATAATCCAGCACGATGGCCAACCGGCACATTCGCATTGGGGAAGATCACGACCTCACCGTCTTGCTCAGCATGAATGCTCATACCTTCATCCGTGGCTAAGCATTCACCTTGCTGAAACGGCGTAAAGTTCTTCGTCGAGGATGAAAACGTCAGCGCAAACTGCTCGGTGTGTTTCGTCAACGTGCGTGTTACTCGATAAAAACGCATGGGCGTCAGTGTCGAGGGCAACGCAGTCTCGCTAAGGAGCGTGCGTAATGTCTGATTAAGCGGTGCATACTCACGCATGTCGTTCTCATACAGTGGCGCAACACGCCCCATTTCTAAGGTCGCCGCCAAGGCATCATGATGGTTGGCGCTGTACCAGCTGAATGTGGGGGATGGCGATTGTGACAGAACACTCGCATCCATTTGCGCATCGTTGAGCAAGGCCGCCAGTGGGCGTACATCCGTCGCTTTAGACGTCGTGGGGATCACGCCAAACATATAGTGGAAAGAGTCGCGAATAGCGCTGTGTAAATCCAAGTGCCAACGCTGCATTGACGCGGGCTGCGCCGCAAAAAAGTCACTGACTGCTTGCTGTAGCTGGTTTGCCAAGTGGTGTTCTTCGTTTTTTTCTTGATTCCAGCCACCAAAAAGACGGTTCAAGTTATCTTCAATAAACCGGGTATGGGCTTTAATGGCTTCTGCATGACCAATAATGAGCAGTAACGGCACCGTCGGAATCAATGCGCCACTGAGAATATCGGCCAGCAACCCGTCAATCAGCTCAATCGGTGCGGTTTCATCGCCATGGATCCCCGCAGATAAGACCACGCAACGCGATACCGTGGGGTTGTCAGGTTGGATGCGCACCACACCGGGCATGTGGTGTGTGAAGGTCATAGACGACTGATGCCATTGGTCGGCTTGGAACGCGTGAGGCGCGGTCAGGGCGGCATCAATAAAGGCGCCTGGGCGTGCTGTCAGCATAATGCTTCCTTTTATTACAACTAGACAACAAAACGTTACAACGAGATAACCAATAACCCCAGTGTTTTATCCTGACAATGTGATCATGTATAGACAAATTAAAAAGCCGTGAACCAAAGGCACACGGCTTTCTATTGTGGTGCTATCACCACCGACAAGTTGATGTAGGCTTACTTTTCAACTTCTGCATTTTCAACTCGTGCTTTAAGTTTTTGGCCGGGTCGAAAAGTGACAACACGACGCGCCGTGATCGGAATATCTTCCCCTGTTTTAGGGTTTCGACCGGGGCGTTGATTCTTGTCTCGCAAATCAAAATTACCAAAACCGGACAGTTTGACTTGCTCGCCACTTTCAAGCGCTTTTCGTACTTCTTCAAAAAACACTTCGACTGTATCCTTGGCGTCCCGTTTGCTAATCCCGATATTTTCAAACAGGTTCTCAGCCAAATCGGCTTTCGTGAGCGCCATAGGTTTTCCCTCAAGAATTGTTTAACACATTGGCAATACCGCAGTATCGACACCGCCATTCTACACGTGGTCTACGCGTCTTTAGCCCTTGTATTTT
>NZ_MUFH01000090.1:0-8801 GCF_001996115.1 Salinivibrio sp. MA427 | reverse complement strand
TTCTCTCACAATTAATAATATTTTTATCATCTAAATCGTCTACGCTTAGCTTAATGTTGTTACAAAACACCTTTGCGCTAGTTCATAAGCGCGATGAACAGGAAAGCAGATGATGAAAGATCTTAGTGYTGTCAAAAAAATAGGGCTCAGTTTTATTGCCGTTTTTATCGTTTTTGCCTCCGTTGCCATCATGTTTATGCTCGGCCTATCCTCGATAAGTAAAGACATCACACAACTTTCAAACAAAAGTCTCCCCTCGGTATCAATATTAAAAGGCATTCAGGTCGACATCACCAAAGTCCGGAAAGATGAATTTTCACTGCTACCAAACAGCGGTAACCCAAAAATATCGCAATGGTTAAACGATCTCGACCAATGGCGTGCCGATGTACAAGCTGGGATCAAAGCTTATCAAGCTCTGGACCTCACATCACAAGAAAAACAATCATTTAATGTGTTTAAGAAAACGTGGAATCAGTACATTGAGGAAACCCAGTCTTATAACCAGCTTTTAAGAAATGACGATCCTGACAAAGCGAATGAAGTCGTTTTAGCCAGTTTTGGGACCTATTCCGATGCGCTAAAAAGCTTGGATAACACACTCGAATTAAACGATGACTTAGTAAAGCAAATTGGGGCAGAAGCCCAGAGTGCAGCAACCGCCGCTCAGATAAATGCAGCCATTGGAACACTTGTGATCATTTTAGTGATTATGGCTGCATCTATTCTGCTTTCTCGCGCTATCTCTCGCCCAGTCGGTAAAGCGCTCGCGTTTGCATCGAGTATTGCCAAAGGTCAGCTCAACAACAAATTTGATGAAAAGGACTTGTCCAAAGATGAGCTTGGCTCCTTACTCAAAGAATTGGTGACGATGCAAAACAATCTTCACGGATTGGTATCAGAAATTAACGATTCTACTATTCAGTTAACTGCCGCCGTTGAAGAAGTGAGTGCGATTTCATCTCAAAATGCGTCAGGTATGCAAAACCAGCAGCAAGAGCTTGGATCGGTGGCGTCAGCGATGACCCAGATGCAAGCCGCTGTCAGTGAAGTGGCACAAAATACCGAAGAAGGCGCAACATCAGCGCATTCGGCAGCAGATATAGCAAAAAAAGGGAGTGGTTCATTAGCCGATGCGATTAGCATTATTGAACGCCTATCTAGATTGATGCAAGACTCAGAGACGTTAACAGAGCAACTTAAAACAAGCTCCGAAGACATTAATGTCGTGGTTGATGTGATTCGTGGTATTGCCGAGCAGACTAATTTACTGGCTTTGAATGCGGCGATAGAAGCAGCCCGTGCCGGTGAGCAAGGCCGAGGGTTTGCTGTGGTAGCCGATGAGGTTCGCTCACTGGCACAGCGTACTCAAGAATCGACCGAGCAAATCGTTAATACCATCGAGACACTGCAAATAAACACGACTAAGGTCCGCGAATCCAGCCATGAATGCCAAACAGGCATTACGCAATGTGTAGAAACGGTCAGCGATACCGGCGAACAAATGCGGGAAATTGAAGTCTCTGTTGATGATATCGCCCAACGCAGTACCCAAATTGCTACCGCCTGCAGTGAGCAAAGCTCTGTCTCTAACGAGCTTAACCGCAGCGTTGAGAACATTAATAGTGCCTCAACGGAAATGGCCGAGGGGGCAACGCAAACAGCGATTGCCTGTGACCAAATCAGCAATCTTGCGCATAACTTAAAAACACGCATGGAAACATTTAAGCTTTAGTACATTATCTGATGCGTGCTATTTCTCCTGCACAATACTCGTTCAATGTTTTAGAACAAGATGCACAAGATTACGCCGTGTTCGCACGGCGTTTTTGTTTCTACACTGCATCTATTGTTCAGCGTCACCGCTGTTCAACATCGAATCAGTGAGGAGAAGCGTTATGATTACAGTACGTCATGCCAGCGATCGCGGTCAGGCCAACTTTGGTTGGCTACAAAGCCGCCATACCTTTTCATTTGGTAGCTATTACGATGCCCATCATATGGGCTTCTCTGCACTACGTGTGATCAATGATGATATCGTTTCGCCCGGCGCGGGCTTTGATACCCATGGACACCGTGATATGGAAATCATCAGTCTGGTGCTGGAAGGAGCAATAGAACACAAAGACAGTCAAGGCAACCGACAAACTCTACCCGCTGGCGAGTTCCAACTGATGTCGGCTGGGCGTGGTATTTATCACAGTGAATATAATGCCTCGTCATCCCAGCCATTGCGTTTTTTACAGATTTGGATTGAACCTAACGAAAGAGGCGGAGAGCCGGGCTATCAGCAAAAAGATTTTGGCAACCAACCCGGCTTTACCGTCATTGCGACGCCAACGGGTGAGAATGGCTCGTTAAAAATAAAACAAGAGGCACGTTTGCTGCAACTTGTCTTGGCGCCGAGTGAGTCTGTTACCTTCGCTTTGGAGGCAGGACGCAACGCCTATGTGCATCAAGTCGCGGGCACTCTTAAGGTTGAAAACACATCTCTTTCTCCCGGTGATGGCGCGAAAGTCGAAGATATCCGTCACATCACCTTTAGTAATGTCGGCAACGAAATCAGCCAAACACTGGTATTTGATTTATCCTAAAGTGCCGATTAACGACTCAAAAAGACTCGGCCTGCAGGCTTATTTGCGCCACAGGCCTAATGCTATGTACACTGCGCGCCTCTTGTTAATATTTGAGGCCGTATGCTGACTCTATCCAACAAAGTAGCGATTCCCGACAGTGAAATCGAGCTCACGGCCATCCGCGCCGCTGGGAAAGGCGGACAAAACGTCAATAAAGTGTCGAGTGCCATTCATTTGCGCTTTGATATTCAAGCCTCGTCACTGCCTGATGCCTACAAAACACGCTTAATGACGCTGTCCGATTCACGCATCTCCAAAGACGGCGTCGTGGTGATCAAAGCGCAAAACTACCGCACCCAAGAGCTAAACCGAGAAGACGCGTTAGAACGCCTCGCTGCGCTAATTAAAAGCGCGATGGTGGAGCAGAAAAAACGCAAGCCAACTCGGCCAACCAAAGCGTCACAACGTCGCCGCGTAGAATCCAAAAAGCGTAAGAGCCAGACTAAGTCTTTGCGCGGTAAAGTGGCGCCTTAATTCAAAATCGTCAGTGTGCGTTCTCAATAAAGACCTAATTCCACCTACCAGTTTTTCTTGCTAATCGGCGGTCAGATTGCTCTAATGTTACATGTAACATTTTCGGCTAGTGCATGAGATGACAGAAAAAAGAAACCGGGCCACCTTACAAGATATTGCTGACCGCGTCGGGATGACCAAAATGACAGTCTCGCGCTATATGCGCAATCCGGAGTCAGTCGCCCCTGCGACACGCGACAAGATTGCGGCGGTGATTGAAGAATTGGGATACATACAAAATCGTGTGCCCGCGATGTTATCTAAATCATCGAGCAAAGCCATTGGAATTGTGCTTCCTTCATTGTCTAACCAAGTCTTTGCTCATTTAGTCCAGGGCATTGAACGCGTGACTAAGGCACATGGCTACGACATTTTGATTACACACGCTGGCTATAGCGAGCAGGCAGAGGAAGAGAAAATTGCCTCTTTGCTCTCTTATCAAGTGGATGGCTTAATCCTCACTGAAACTAACCACACCCCACGTACGTTACAAATGTTAAAAACCGCCGCCATTCCTGTGGTAGAAACCATGGAGCTTCCAGAAACGCCGATTGATATGGCAGTTGGGCTTGATCATGAGCAAGCCGCTTATGATGCAGTTCAAACGATGATCAACAAAGATAAAACGCAGATTGTGTATTTGGCGGCTCGTCTGGATACCCGCACTCAGCTGCGGCAAAAAGGGTACGAACGCGCGATGACACAGGCAGGACTCACTCCTCGCTGTGTTGCCACCGAGGAGCATTCTTCATTCAGCTTAGGCGAGACCTTACTTAACCAAACCTTGGCTCAGTATCCAGATTGTGACGGGCTGTTTTGTACCAATGATGACCTCGCCGTCGGTGCGTTACTTGCCTGTAAACAGCAGGACATTGAGGTACCTAAAACGCTTAGCATTGTCGGCTACAATGCGTTGGATATTGGCACTGTGATCAGCCCAAGACTCACCAGTGTCGCGACGCCCCGAGAGTTAATCGGTGAGCGCAGCGCGACACTTTTGATTCAAGCATTAAGCGGTGAAACTATCACCGAAAAAGTGCATGCTATCCCACACACCATCACAGACGGTGGCAGCTTGTAACCATCACGGTTGACCGAGCGATCACGGAAATAGATACGTCGCCCCTTCATCAGCGCGAGACACCTGCTGACGCGCCGCAGCAAACAAATCACGTCCCCAGGTTGTAGCAGCTTGAGGCGTATTAGCTACATATCGTTGAGATAAGTCAGCATGGCAGGTCAATACGCCAGTATTCGCGTCCAATGTGATCAGATCGCCGTCTTGAATGGACGCCAACGCACCGCCATGCATGGCTTCCGGACAGACATGTAAGGCCGCAGGGACTTTGCCTGACGCGCCGGATAACCGGCCATCTGTTACCAGTGCGACCTGATAACCCATTTTTTGCACATTGCCGAGAATAGGCATGAGTTTATGGAGCTCTGGCATCCCATTAGCAGCAGGGCCATTAAAACGCACCACCACAATCACATCTTGGTTGAGCTCACCGCGTTGATAGGCCTGCTCGACCTCGTGCTGACACTCAAACACCCGTGCGGGCGCACAAACTACGCGATGCGCGGGGTCAACCGCAGAGGCTTTGATCACCGCGTTACCCATATTGCCAGACAGCATGCGCAAGCCACTGGCTGCACTGAAGTGTGAGCCGGGCTGGGCAATGACCGCTGTGTCGGTTGATGGGGTGGCGGCTTCCCAAACAAGCTGCCCCTGATCTAATCGTGGTGTGGTCAGCTGGTCGCTAAATTGGCCGACGGCAGGCAAGGTATCGGCATGCAATAACCCTAGCGCATGTAAGTGAGCCATTAACGTCGGTACGCCTCCGGCCGCTTCAAAGGCATTAATATCGGCCGGCCCATTGGGGTAGACTCGAGTCAGCAAGGGCACTACACGAGAGAGCGCATCAATATCTTCCCACGTTAGGATAACCGCCACTTTTTGATCATTGCTGGTGCCCGTTGTCATTGGGCCGGAGGGAATAAATAAGGTAGGTAAATGGGCGTAGGCCAGCGCGCCTATCAATTGTCCCGGTGCAATTTTATCGCATACACCAAGCAATAATGTTGCGTCATACACATTGTGACTCAGCGATATCGCAGTCGCCTGTGCAATCACATCACGTGAAAACAACGACATTTCCATTCCCGGTTGGCCTTGGGTCACTCCATCACACATCGCAGGCACACAACCTGCCACTTGCGCGGTATGACCCAACGGCAGCAAAGCGGCTTTGATCTGATCAGGGTAGTCAGCATAGGGCGCGTGCGCACTCAGCATATCGTTATAGGCACTGATAATCGCCACATTGGCGGTGGTCATATCCAGCATGTGCTGTTTGTCTTGTTGGCACGACGCCGCCACCGCATGCGCCATGTTACCGCAAGACAGACTGGTACGCGCTTTCCCGGTATCGGCTTGCTGTTGAGTCCGATGCAAAAACGCGATGCGCGTCGGTTGGCTGCGCTGGCATAACGCCTCTGTCACTGCCATCAATGTCGTATGTGTCATTCGGCATCCTCCTTGTCTTTTAAAGCGTTCACTGCACGTGTCACCACAGTATCAATGTCTGCATCAATGCCGACTCGGACCACATCAGGCTCATCGTTACCCGGCACCTCCAACGTGGCAAACTGGCTATCCAGCATATGGGTTTTCATAAAATGCCCTTTGCGCGCTCGAAGCCTTGCGAGGATCAACGCATAATCTCCGTCCAAAAACAAAAAGGTAACGTTCTGATTGCCATCTCGGATCTGATCTCGATAGCGGCGCTTTAAGGCTGAACACACAATCACGCCATATTCATGTTTATGCTCCAAACTAAAAGCGGCATCGCTAATCCGGCCCAGCCAGGGAGTTCGGTCATGATCATCAAGCGGCTTACCCGTCGCCATTTTTTCGATATTCGCACGCGGGTGTAAGTCGTCTCCATCAATAAACTTTGCCCCTAAGCGCTGTGCCAACTTTGCGCCAAGGGTGCTTTTCCCCGAGCCACTGACGCCCATCACAATCACACTGCCAATTGCCATACCCACTCCTTAGCGAGATTTTAACCAGATCTCATTTTTGATAACGCATTCAATAATTGTCTTTATCTTAGTGTGGTTACCGGTAACATGTTACCGGTAACGTTGAGATTTGTGAAGTTTAACACAAACATCCTGGTCGGAAGAGGTGAGCCATGGAACTACTCGCACAAAGCCCTGAACCCACTACTTTACTCTTGATAGCATTGGGCGCTATCGCGTTGTTATTACTACTGATAATGAAACTTAAGGTGCATGCGTTTGCATCACTCACATTGGTCAGCTTAATCACTGCTTTGGCCACGGGGATCCCTACCGATAAGGTAGTGCCGGCCATGATGACAGGGTTTGGCGGCACCCTGGCGTCGGTCGCCTTGCTCGTTGGGCTCGGCGCCATGATTGGTAAAATTCTCGAAGTCACCGGTGGCGCAAATGTATTGGCCGATACGCTGATCGACCGCTTTGGCGAAGCCCGTGCTCCGTTTGCTCTGGGTATCGCTTCTCTACTATTTGGCTTTCCGATCTTCTTTGATGCGGGGCTGATTGTGATGATGCCCATTATGTTTAGTGTCGCGAAACGTTTAGGTGGCTCACCGATAAAGTATGCCCTACCCGTCGCGGGTGCATTTGCGGTTATGCATACCTTCGTTCCCCCGCACCCCGGCCCCGTTGCGGCCTCAGATTTACTCGGCGCAGATATGGGTCTTCTCTTGGTCGTTGGGCTACTGGTTTCGCTACCCACTTGGTATCTAGGCGGTTATTTATTTGGTTTGTATGCCGGTAAGAAATTCAATATTCCCCTTGCGAAAGCGTTTTTAAATACAGAAGTGATGTTTAAAAACAAAAAGGACCATCCCGCCTTTTCTACGGTGCTGATGATCTTACTCCTACCTGTCATGCTAATTTTCCTCGACACAGGCTTAAACGCACTTAGTGTTGCAGGTGTCGTTAACGGCGAAAACCCATGGGTTGGTTTTCTGCGCATGCTGGGTAAAACACCGGTTGCACTGCTCATCACGCTGTTAACTTGCTTGTTAGTCTTCGGCCAAAAGCTTGGCAAAAGTAAAATGGAGAAGCTGTGCTCCGACTCATTGGCACCGATTTGTGCGGTGATTTTGGTGACCGGTGCGGGCGGGATGTTTGGAGGTGTACTTCGTTCTAGCGGCATTGGTGAAGCACTCGCCAACATGCTGTCAGATACAGGGATGCCGATAATATTGGCCGCGTTTGTGATTGCTACCTGCTTGCGTGTCGCACAAGGCTCAGCCACCGTCGCACTCACAACCACAGCCGCGCTGATTGCGCCCACGGTGTCGCACACTGTCGGCTTATCTCAACTCGATTTATGCTTTATTGTCATCGCGATTGCCGGTGGAGCTACCGTTTTATCGCATTTCAACGACTCGGGTTTTTGGCTCGTATCACGTTTGCTCGAAATGGATGAAAAAACCACGCTAAAAACTTGGACTGTGATGGAAACCCTGCTCGGGACTATCGCGTTTGTTATCGTAGCGCTATTAAGCGTTTTACTATAAGGGAATCCCATGACTGAACTAAACCAACGTCTCAAGGCAATTCGCATTGTGCCGGTGATTGCGATTAATAATGCGGACGATGCCGTGCCGCTCGCTAAAACCTTGGTCGACAATGGCTTACCGTGCGCCGAAATCACCTTTCGTACCGACGCGGCTGCCAGTGCTATCCGCCAAATGCGCGATGCCTATCCCGAGCTACTGATTGGGGCCGGAACGGTACTGACGCCTGCACAAGTCGATGCTGCGATTGACGCTGGGGCGGATTTTATTGTTAGCCCTGGGCTTAATCTCACTACAGTAAAACATTGCCAACAACGTGGGATTGCCATCGTCCCTGGGATCAACAACCCGAGTTTGGTCGAGCAAGCCATGGAACTTGGTCTTGATACGTTGAAGTTTTTCCCCGCGGAAGCGTCGGGAGGCATTGCGATGTTAAAAGCGCTATCTGCGGTGTACCCGGTCAGCTTTATGCCAACCGGCGGCGTGAGTGAAGAAAACGTGAGCGATTATCTCGCGTTGCCCTCTGTACTGGCATGTGGCGGTACTTGGATGGTGCCCGCCAAGTTGATTGATGAGCAAAGGTGGGATGAGATCGCAGCACTGATTAAGGCGCTGTGATAGCTCTCGCATCCGTTAAGAAAAGATCGACCCCACTTATTGAAGATAATGGGGTCGCTCGCACGCATACCGCCTGTGCTTGCAACCTCGGCACATAGCCGATACCTTTTCCCGCCTGTTCATAAACAGACACTTGGTTAAAAGTAGGGGAAAGACGGCATGTTGGCACAAGCACTTGAGCAAATTTTTGGGTTTTCGTCATTTCGTGCGGGACAAGAAGCAGTGATCTCGCAGGTGATGCAAGGTGAATCGGCCTGTGCGATCTTTCCCACCGGTGCAGGTAAATCATTATGCTATCAATTGCCGGCCACACAGCTGCCCCACTTAACATTGGTGATTTCGCCTTTGCTGGCATTAATGCATGATCAACTTGCATTTATGACCCGCAAAGGCATCCCAGCGGCCACCATCGATTCAACGCAGACACCCGAACAAACCAAACAAGTGTTGGATCAAG
>NZ_MUFH01000009.1:0-49365 GCF_001996115.1 Salinivibrio sp. MA427 | reverse complement strand
AGCCAGCGGTGCGCGAAAAACCGCAACGTGAAGGCTTCTTTGCGCGGTTAAAACGTGGCCTGCAAAAAACCAAAACCAACCTCGGCTCCGGCTTCTTTAGCTTGTTTAGCGGCAAGAAAATCGATGAAGAGCTATTTGAAGAGCTTGAGGAACAGTTGCTGATCTCTGATGTAGGGATGGAAGCCACGACCAAAATCATTGATAACCTCACCGATAAGGCCAGCCGTCGCGATCTCAAAGATGGTGAAGCCCTGTACGGCATTCTCAAACAAGAAATGGCGCACATGCTGGAAAGCGTTGAGCAACCCTTGGTGCTGACGGATCAAAAGCCTTATGTGATCTTGATGGTTGGCGTTAATGGCGTGGGTAAAACGACCACGATCGGCAAAATGGCACGCCAATTTCAGGATCAAGGCAAATCGGTCATGTTAGCCGCCGGTGACACCTTCCGTGCTGCCGCCGTTGAACAACTGCAAGCTTGGGGTGAGCGTAACCACGTGCCCGTGATTGCCCAGCATACCGGCGCTGATAGCGCGTCTGTGCTTTATGATGCGATTGAAGCGGCCAAAGCACGAAATGTCGATGTGGTGATTGCCGATACCGCCGGACGCTTGCAAAACAAAGCCAACTTGATGGAAGAGCTACGCAAAATTGTCCGTGTGATGCAAAAACTGGACGTAGGTGCCCCGCACGAAGTGATGCTTACCCTTGATGCAGGCACCGGGCAAAATGCGATCAGTCAGGCCAAGTTATTTAATGAGATAGCACCGATCACCGGTATTACCCTCACTAAATTAGATGGCACCGCAAAAGGCGGGGTGATTTTTGCGGTGGCTGAACAATTTAATATTCCGATTCGCTATATTGGTGTCGGTGAAGGCATTGAAGATTTACGCACCTTTAACGCCAATGACTTTATCGAGGCGCTGTTTAGCCGGGAGGAATAACCGTGATTCAGTTTCAGCAAGTCAGCAAAGCCTATCGCGGGGGACGTCAGGCCTTACAAAAGGTTAATTTTGAATTGCCTAAAGGCGACATGGCCCTGCTCACGGGTCATTCAGGCGCAGGGAAGAGCACCTTGTTGAAACTAATTTGTGCCATTGAACGTCCCAGTGATGGACACATTTATTTCAACGGCCACGATATATCGCGCCTCCCGCGTCAAGATATTCCCTTTTTGCGTCGTCATTTAGGGATTATCTTTCAAGATCATAAACTGCTGATGGACGCGACCGTGTTCGAAAATGTCGCCTTGCCCTTACGGATTGAGCAGCAGTCAGACAATGAAATCAAAAAGCGGGTTTCAGCCGCGCTCGATAAAGTTGGTTTGCTTGATAAAGCGCGTTGTAACCCCATACAACTGTCCGGTGGTGAGCAACAGCGGGTAGGGATTGCGCGTGCGGTGGTCAATCGTCCCCAAGTGCTGTTGGCTGATGAGCCGACCGGAAATTTAGATGCGGCGTTGTCTGCGCAAATCATGGAATTATTCCGCTTATTCAATCAAGTCGGGGTGACCATCTTGATGGCAACGCATGACACCAGCCTGCTCGAACAATACAACCATTTACGGCGCTTTGACCTTCAACACGGAAGCTTAGCGGAGGTGGGGCATGGCTGAATCATTTATTCAGACCCAGCAACGTCACGCATTGACGGCTTGGCGTGATCTTTTTCAGCGTCCGATGGGTAATTTACTCACGCTGATGGTGTTGGCCGTTGCCTTGTCTTTGCCGGCGACCTTCTATTTGCTAGCTAAAAATGTGGTCGCGGTAAGTGCGCAGTGGCAAAGCCCAGCAGAGATCAATGTTTTCTTGTCGCCGACACAATCTGAGCAACAGGGACAGGCGCTGGCGGACACACTGAAAACGTGGCCAGGTATTGATAGCGTCACCTATGTGTCACCGTCTGAAGGCATGACCGCGCTTAAAAAGCAGCGTGGCTTTCATCAAGCGGTCACTTTATTGGAGGACAATCCTCTTCCCAGCGTGATCGTGGTGGTTCCCAGGGGAGATGCTGATAATGACAGCACTCGGACACTGTCGGATCGCGCGAGTGGATTAGCAGAGCAATTAAGGCAACGGGATGAGGTCGCTGAAGTGCGGCTCGATACCGACTGGCTCGCGCGTCTTGATGCCATTAAGACCTTGGCGATGACGATGGCGTGGTTATTTTCTATTTTAATGCTGGCGGCTGTTGTTTTGCTGGTCGGGAATACGCTGCGCTTACAGGTCCTGCATCATCAACCCCGGATCCAGGTGATGAAAATGGTGGGCGCAACGGACAGTTTTATTCTGCGTCCCTATTTATATATGGGCGCTTGGCTGGGGAGCTTAGCCGCAGTCGTGGCCTGGATTCTCACTGCCATGAATACGT
Source organism: Salinivibrio sp. MA427 (assembly GCF_001996115.1). Lineage (NCBI taxonomy): Bacteria > Pseudomonadati > Pseudomonadota > Gammaproteobacteria > Vibrionales > Vibrionaceae > Salinivibrio > Salinivibrio sp. MA427. The sequence goes on along the minus strand of NZ_MUFH01000009.1, from coordinate 46,992 downwards.
GGCTGATGGATGGTGCCGTCCACCAATTTGCACAGCTATATGACAAGCCCTTTACCCTCAGCGGACTGAGTTGGGATGAGTCTTTGCTATTATTGATGGGATCCGTTTTGCTTGGCGTAGGCGCTGCCTTGCTGGCGACGCGCCGTCACTTAAAAGAGATTGAACCTGTATAGGAATAATACGGTCATAGAACAACGAGAGAGACATCAGGGCTTGCAGTTTTCCCCCGCTTGGGTATATTTTTGCATGCTTAATAGCAATTCGGTCTTCGACGATTCGGAAACGAGGTTTGAATGACAAAAGAGATGAACGCATTGGCACCGATTGTACAAGGTAACATCGATGGTTATCTGCAAGCGGTTAACAGCCACCCTATGCTCAGCGCGGAAGAGGAGCATTCGCTGGCCGAGCGTCTCCATTATCATGGTGATTTGGAGGCGGCAAAGTCGCTGATCTTATCTCACTTGCGTTTTGTTGTTCACATCGCCCGTGGATACACCGGATACGGCTTACCCATCGCGGATTTGGTTCAAGAAGGCAACATTGGCTTAATGAAGGCGGTCAAACGTTTCAACCCTGAAGTTGGCGTACGTCTGGTGTCATTTGCCGTCCATTGGATCAAAGCCGAAATTCACGAGTACGTATTACGTAACTGGCGTATCGTTAAAGTGGCAACGACCAAAGCGCAACGTAAGCTGTTTTTCAACTTACGTAAAAATAAGAAGCGCTTGGGTTGGTTTAATAACGACGAAGTGAATATGGTCGCGGAGCAGCTTGGCGTTGAGGCGTCAGAAGTTCGTGAGATGGAAGCCCGTTTAGCGGCACAAGATCCGACCTTTGAAGCGCCCGCATCGGCAGACGATGAGCGTGAAAATGGCCCAATGGCGCCGGTTTACTACCTAGAGGACAAAAGCTCAGATATTGCCGAGTCTCTAGAGGCAGAAAACTGGGAAGCGCACGCTAATCGTCGCTTGGCGAATGCGTTATCAGGCTTGGATGAACGTAGTCAGCATATTGTTCGTGCTCGTTGGTTAGAGGACAATAAGGCAACGTTGCAAGACTTGGCAACGCATTATCAAGTCTCCGCAGAGCGTGTGCGACAATTAGAAAAAAATGCGATGAAGAAATTAAAGCAAGCCATTGGCGATGCGCTATAGCGCCTCCTGATCCTTGTATTGGTTTCGTGAAGAAAAACCGGTCCGTTGGCCGGTTTTTTTTATGCCTGAAAACCAGGCGGTACTCATCGCCATAGCAAGTTATACACAGCTTATCCTGGATCCATACTATATGTAGTGGATCCTTAGATACGATCATCGCTTATCAACGCAATTCACACCTTTGTCCACAAACGATCAAAAATCAAACAAAGCGAGTATTGCTAGACAGGCGGGGGGAGACAAACTCAGGTACAATGCGGGTTCATCTCGAGGCGCACGCGATCCTCGTGTAACATCAGCTGGGAATAACTTTGTGAGTGGAGAGGTATAAGGTATGGATCAGTTCGCACATATCTCTGTGACCGATGCGTGGGAAATGCTGAACGATGATCAGCAAAATGCAGTATTAGTGGATATTCGTGATCCTCAAACCTTTCAGGTCGCGCATCCTCAAGAGGCCTATCACCTCACCAACGACACGCTGGTGGCGTTTATGGATCAGGTCGATTTTGATCAACCCGTCTTGGTGATGTGTTATCACGGGATCAGTAGCCAAGGGGCGGCACAGTATTTGATCAATCAAGGCTTCGATGCGGTTTATAGTGTCGATGGTGGGTTTGAAGCCTGGCATCGACAGTCACTGCCGACCGCATCAGGGATCGATATAAAATAGGACAGCCCATGCAAAAAATCGCGGTATTGCCCAATGCGCGCTTGGCACAAGCTTTTATCGATTACGCGGCCGCGCATGATGTTAGCCTTGAGCTCGCGCCAGAGCCAGACGCACACGTTGCGGTTTGGTTGATTAATGACGACGACAAAGCATGGGTCGACAACGAGCTTGAACGTTTTATTGCCGATCCAACACATAGTCGTTATCAAGCGGCGTCTTGGCAAGTTGCCGAGACGCGCCAAGCACGCTTTCACTACCCCTCAGCTCGATTATGGCAAACGGTAAAAGAGAAATCTGGCCCGGTTACCTTGAGTATCATGTTTATCTGTGTGGCCTTGTTTACGCTGATGACCCTCGGCGGCTTTGATGTGGTGGCGCGTCGTCTGCTGTTTCCTGCAGACAGCAGCCAACAATGGCAATTATGGCGTTTATTCAGCCATGCGCTGCTGCATTTTTCTGCCTTACACATCATCTTTAATTTGTTGTGGTGGTGGGTACTCGGAGGTCGAATTGAGCGTCTCGATAGTAGCAGTAAGCTGGTGCAGATCTTTCTCTTTGCCGCACTTTTCTCAGGCTTAGGCCAATATTGGTTAGACGGCCCGTATTTTGGTGGGCTTTCCGGCGTGGTTTATGCGCTACTGGGCTATTTATGGTGGCTAACTTGGTTGGCTCCCGAGCGTGGATTAACCATCGAAAAACCCTATGTGATCTTTATGCTGGCATGGCTTGTGATTGGATTTTTCCAGCCTATGGGCATGAACATCGCCAATATGGCGCATTTATTTGGCTTAATCATCGGTTGTGTCCTGGGTTTATGGGACGCAAAACGCCACGCTTGACTATCCGCTAACCCCTCGTTCATCGACAGATACCACTGTGCCCTAAAAAAAGAGCAATGAATTGCTCTTTTTTTGTTCGAACGCATACCCTTTTTGCGTCAGATCTATGTTTTTATGTTCGCTTTCACGGTTTTGGTTTTCATTTTGAGTAATTATTCCATTTGTTGAGCGAAATCGAAATTTTAGTTGCTCACTTGTTTGATTTTTATCTTTTTAATTAATCCATCGCGTACATCTTACTGAGGACCCTCCCATGTTTGGAATCTTTCGGCCGGCAGCTCACCGGCAAAGATTGCCAGAGTCACAGATCGGTGACACTTATACCCGACTGCGCTGGCAATTATTTTTTGGTATTTTTATCGGCTATGCCGGTTATTATCTGGTGCGTAAAAACTTTAGCTTGGCGATGCCGTTTCTGATTGATGAATATGGCTTTAGTCGCGGCGATCTAGGTGTCGCATTGGCGGCGGTATCCATCGCTTATGGTTTGTCCAAGTTCCTCATGGGCAGCGTGTCTGATCGCTCAAACCCAAGATATTTCTTAAGTGCCGGTCTGTTAATGTCATCACTGGTGATGTTCAGCTTTGGCCTTTTGCCATGGACGACAAGCAGTATTGCCATCATGTTTGTGCTGCTGTTTATCAATGGCTGGGTGCAAGGTATGGGCTGGCCGGCTTGTGGACGCACCATGGTGCACTGGTGGTCACGGAAAGAGCGTGGTGAGCTAGTCTCCGTCTGGAACGTTGCCCATAACATTGGTGGCGGACTGATTGGTCCTTTGTTCTTACTGGGTTTATGGCTGTTTAACGACGATTGGCGCGCTTCTTTCTATGTGCCGGCATTCTTTGCTGCGTTGGTCGCTGTCTTTATCTGGTTTACCTTGCGAGATACCCCACAATCGTGTGGCCTGCCGCCGATTGAAGAGTACAAAGACGATTATCCGGATAACTACGACGAAGAAGCATTTGAAAAAGAAATGTCTGCCAAAGACATCTTTGTCACCTACGTGATGAAAAACCGTCTGTTGTGGTATATCGCGATTGCCAATGCCTTTGTTTACTTGATTCGCTATGGCGTGCTCGATTGGGCGCCGGTTTACCTGGATGAAGCCAAAGGCTTCACTGTGGATAAATCGTCCTGGGCCTACTTCTTGTATGAATGGGCTGGTATCCCAGGCACACTGTTGTGCGGTTGGATGTCCGATAAGTTCTTTAAAGGAGCACGTGCGCCAGCCGGGGTGCTATTTATGGTGCTGGTGACGATCGCTGTGTTGGTGTATTGGTTTAACCCCGCCGGCAATCCAGGCATTGATATGGTGGCACTGGTTGCGATTGGCTTCTTAATTTATGGCCCCGTGATGCTCATTGGTCTGTATGCCTTGGAGCTTGCACCGAAAAAAGCGGCGGGTACCGCGGCAGGACTGACCGGACTATTTGGTTACCTAGGTGGCGCGGTTGTCGCGAACATTGCTCTGGGTTATACCGTGGACCTCTTTGGCTGGGACGGTGGCTTTATGCTGCTCACCGGTGGCTGTGGCTTGGCCATCTTCTTCTTGTGCCTCGCGTGGGTGGGAGAGCATCGTGTGCGCCGTGACGCGGCTGTGCACGCTGCCTAAATGATCTGTCTTGGCATTGCCTAGTGGCTATGCGTAAACTAGGAAGCCCTCGTGATCGCGGGGGCTTTTTTTGTAAGGGGAGATGCAGTGAAGCAAAACAAACGTCATCAGCAAATCATTGATCTGGTTAAATCACAAGGATACGTGAGCACGGAAGACTTGGTTGAGCGCTTCAATGTCAGCCCACAAACGATTCGGCGTGATCTCAATGAGTTGGCAGCAGAAAATCAAATTCGCCGCCATCACGGTGGCGCCACCGTGCCCTCCAGCTCTGAAAACACCGCGTATGCGACCCGCAAAGTATTGCAACAACAGGAAAAAGACACCATCGCTCAGGCGCTGGTGCAGCACATTCCCGACGGCGCAACGTTATTTATTGATATTGGGACCACCCCAGAGGCGGTGGCGCGCGCATTGCTGGATCATCATAACTTACGGGTAGTCACCAATAACCTCAATGCGGCGGCGATCTTAATGCCGAAACAGGATTTTACGGTGATTATTGCCGGTGGTGAGGTACGCAATCGTGATGGTGGCATTGTGGGAGAGGCCACGCTCGATTTTGTCTCTCAGTTTCGACTCGACTTTGGCATCTTGGGGATCAGTGGTATTGACGATGATGGGTCATTACTGGACTTTGACTATCATGAGGTGCGGGTTAAAAAAGCCATTTTAGACAATAGCCGCTGTGTGATGTTGGCCGCTGACCATACTAAATTTGGCCGTAATGCGATGGTGAACTTAGGCAATATTACCCAACTGGATATGGTCTTTACCGATGTCACTCCGCCCGCGCAAATTCAGGAGATGTTAGCGGCACAAGGCAGCCACCTAGAGGTGATCAGCCATGCCGTCTCTGAGGATATGCCATCAGTTGGGTGATTACTGATAGAGGTACTTGGTAAATAAAAGGTCGGCCAGCATTCTGCGATTGGTTTCGGCAAGAAGAAGCGCGTTGACCTTTTCTAGGCATGCTTTGCGAATCGCTTCGCGTCCCGACAGCGATTTAATTTTGCTCGCGGTCTGTTGCGCCAAGGTTTCTATGATGACATCGCGGATCAGCGGCGAGTGGTATTCCAGCTCGCTGACCCACTTAGGATCATCGACCATCAATTCAACTTTCACCTTGATAAAACCGAGCTGCCGGCCTTCGGTGACATAATTGGTGGTAATTTCAGGCTCTAAGGAAAAGTAACTGTACTTTGCTTGGTTGCCGTTACTGCCTTCTTCTTGTGCCTGGACGGCGGTACTGACCCATAACAACAGGCTCAGCAGTACCATCAATAGGGGTTGTCGTTTACTCATAGCCACCCAAAAATTCGGTTGATGATGTGATAGGAGTAGGCCGTGCGCATTCTCCAATCGCGGTCAGCCTGATACAATTACCCGCCGAGTATAGCAACATTGTCCGCCTCATAGGGGGACGGACAGGCGAATTTTGCGCGATGTGGCACAGGAAATAATGTCAGACTTAAATCATACCTATCTAGAGGCGCTGCAACAGGCACGCTGGGAGCGACCCGATATTGCGGCGTTAAAGCGCACCGCAGAAGGCAGCTGGTTGTTAGAATCACACTCCATGACGGCACGACTCAAACGCCACTGTCAGGATTTCGATGTCGACGTGCTCCAGGTCTATCAACTGACGCCGGACAAATTGACCGATCATGAAACCGCTTTGATTGGCCCAGAGGCCTGTGTGGTACGGGAAGTCGTCCTCAAAGGTGACGGACAAGCTTGGCTGTGTGCGCGAACGCTAATGCCGGCTTCCACCTTAGAGGGACAGGGTGGCCACTTACACGCGCTAGGGACCGAACCTCTGGGTCAGCATGTGTTTAAACAGCGCGCCTCTCGCCGCGATGCGATTGAAACCGCACATGTCTCTTGCTTGTCACACCAGCTTTATGCCCGTCGCTCGCGTCTTTGGCTCCATAATCGACCCATGTTAGTGGCCGAACTCTTTTTGCCTCACTCGCCCTTATATGGCAAGGAGGCGCCTGCATGAGCACGAAATTGGCTGCTTATGGCCAGCTTGCACGTTTAGACCGTCCCATTGGTACCTTATTATTACTCTGGCCAACATTATGGGCGTTATTTTTAGCCGCCGATGGCATGCCGGCGTTGCTGACCCTGGTCGTCTTTGTGCTCGGGGTGTATATGATGCGTGCTGCCGGCTGCGTGATTAACGATTATGCGGATCGCCACTTTGATGGTCACGTCAAACGCACCAAAGCGCGCCCTTTGCCCTCAGGGCGGATTGGCGAGAAAGAAGCGCTGGGTTTCTTTATTGCGCTAGTGTTAGGCGCATTTTTATTGGTATTAACTCAAAATACGCTCACCATTCAGCTCTCGTTTGTTGGGGTGGCGCTGGCGTTTATTTACCCGTTTATGAAGCGCTATACCCATCTTCCCCAGCTGGTGTTGGGGCTGGCGTTTWGCTGGGCGATCCCGATGGCGTTTGCCGCGGCACAAGGGGCACTCCCTCCGGTGATTTGGCTGCTATTTATGGCCAATATTTGCTGGACTATTGCTTACGACACCTTGTACGCCATGGTGGACCGCGATGATGATCTAAAGATTGGGATTAAATCGACCGCCATCTTGTTCGGACGTTGGGATAAAGCCGCGGTTGGTGTATTGCAGTTATTGACGCTTGCGCTATTGATGCTCGCCGGGCAATGGCTAGAGCTGGCGGCCGGTTACCAATGGAGCCTATTAGCGGCCTTTGCGCTATTTGTTTATCAACACTATCTTGCCCGTGAACGGGAACGCATGGCATGTTTTCAGGCTTTTTTAAACAATAACTATGTCGGTTTAGTGGTATTCATTGGTGTTTTGGCCGGTATTTACGGTTAATGTTGTCGCTCTTGTCATCAACAACGAGACACTAAAAAGGCGCTTCTGAGTGAAGCGCCTTTTTTTTAAGCATCTAACTGTTTATGGTCATCAATATCTTTTTAATCAACATCTTATGTTAACCAAGAGCTTATGAAAACCACGAGCTTGTGGGCACCACAAGCTGACGGTGCCCTGTTAGCTATCATCAGGCTGGCTCTCACTCAGCGGCTGATTTAGCACGGCTTGAATTGTTAATTGCACTTCTGGTGAGATCAAACCACAGACAAAGTCATTTAAGGCCTGGATGCGCTCAGCATTGGYTTTGGCATCATCGTCTAAATAGCCTTGCTCGCGCAGGGTATCGATAAAGATGGTAAAGACCTGTTTATCGAAAAACTCAGGCGCATTGATACCATGCAAGCGGCTGAGTCGTTGCGCCAACATTTGGCTGTTTTTTTCCAAATCGCGCTTATCAATGTGTGGCTGATGGGTGAACAAGGTCAAGGTAATGGCATAGCGCTGCAGGGTTTCGGCAATGGTACGGCCGAGTAATTGTAGCTCGCCGAGCTTGGCATTATTCATGGTGACTTTGTCGCCCTCACAGCACAACAAGGACTGCGCATGCATGGCATGTAAGAGTGCATCAAAGTAGCTGTCGAGTCCGGCATCATCAAAGCTCATAAAGAGTTCTGCTTTGAGCAAGGGATACAACTGCTGCACACAAGCCCGCAAGCCGGATTGACTGATGGTTTGGTGGGTTACCAGGATTTGTGCAATCAGTGATGGCAGTGCCACTAGGTGGATCACATTGTTGCGATAGTAAGTCATTAAGATGGCTTGCTGGCGATCAAGCGAAATGACTTCACCCATGGTGTCTTTCTCGACCACCAGTTTATTTAACGACAACGCATGCTCGACCAATTCTACCGGCGAGGCTTGTGGGACACTGCTACTGGTGGAATATGGGGCCTGAGTCAGTAGGCCTTGATAGACCGCAAGCTGTGCTTCTAAGGCTTCTCGGCTCAGGGCTCGTTGGCGCGAGGCGAGCAGCGCGGTCGCACAGAGGTTCAGCGCATTGGTCGCGGCAGCATCGTTGATATGGGTCATGACCTTGGTCGCTAACTCACTCACCACTGGGTTCATCCAAGCCGGCTTTTGAGGCTCCATTGGATCAATATAATCATGCCAATCTGGCACTTTCTCATTGAGGTGTTGATTGAGCGCAATCGGCTCACCGAAGTTGACATAGCCAAGGCCATAATTGCGCAACTTACGCACAATCCCGAGTACCTGACCAAAGCTCTCTTTTTCTTTACGCTGGCCCTGTAGCTCTTTGGCATAAGTGTTCACTTCCATTACATGCTCGTAGCCGATATAGACAGGCACTAAGGTGATAGGACGCTGTTGGCCGCGCAGCATAGCTTGCAAGGTCATCGATAACATCCCCGTTTTAGCCGACAATAAGCGACCGGTGCGCGAGCGCCCGCCTTCAGCGAAATATTCGACCGAATAACCGCGGGCAAACAACTCGGCCAAGTATTCACGAAAAACGGTGGAATACAGGCGGTTGCCCTTAAAGCTGCGTCGAATAAAGAAGGCGCCACCGCGACGGAAGAGCGGCCCGGCAGGGAAGAAGTTGAGGTTCACGCCCGCGGCAATGTGCGGCGGCACTAAGCCTTCTTTATACAGTACGTAAGAGAGCAGCAAGTAATCCATGTGCGAGCGATGGCAAGGCACATAGACAATCTCGTGACCATCTTGTGCCAGCTGGCGAACCCGTTCGGCATTGTTAACATGAAGGCCTTGATACAGTTTATTCCAAAGCCAGGTTAGAATGCGGTCGCTGTAGCGAATCAAACGATGAGAAAAGTGTGCCGCAATCTCTTCCATCATATCGACGGCTTCTTTACGGACTTTTTCAACCGATACATCACGGCTTTGTGCTTCATCGTGGACGACTTTGTCGATGGCCTTTGATGCCAGCAGACGTTTGAATAACAGAGCGCGATTAGGCAAACGGGGGCCTGAGGCCGCGAGTTTTTGCCGCGAGAAGTGGATCATCGCCACCCGCGCTAATTTGTGGGCGATGGCTTGGTCGGTGCCGTGTTTGTCGGCCATGTAACGCAGCGACACCGCTTGGCTTAACCGCACCATGCCATCACGGCCACGAGTAAGGATGGTCCAGAATTTTTCTGGCCCATTCATTGCGTGCAGTGTTGCTTGGTGGCGCTGCGTCTCGTTGCCCGGATCGCGCTGCCAAAGCACTGAGGCAGGCACGAGTTGAATATCTAACTCGCTGTCTTGTCGGTGTAAGTGGAGTAAGTCTTTAAAATGCGCGAGCGAGCGCGCAGGCAGATCGTCATCACCGGAAAACACCTTGCGTCCGTGACTAATAAAGACATAGCGCGGCAGTGTGGTATCGCCAATAATGAGGGGCTTTAATGGATCCGGTAATCCTTGACGTAAACAGGTTCGCCGTAGCGTTAATAAATCCGAATGAGACTGAAACGGCAACACGTACACAATAGGACGTGCGAGAGACAGGTTTAGCTGCTCGACCGGTTCAGAGGGGATACATTGGGTTTTTACCCAGGCAGAAAGCGGCAAATTCAATAGCTTGTAATAAATCTTTTGCCAGAGCGCCATGATTGTCAGTGCCTCAAATTCAAAATGCGCGCCAAGGATAGCAGAAAATGGCTGCGAACTTGCAACCAAAGGCAGAGAATTGACGCGAGATTGCGCGCGTTTGAATCGGCTACCGACAATGAGATCCGCTTCTCGTGTCTATAATTAGTCCTTTTCAAGCCGTATGTTACTGGATATACTCACAGTTAACTGTATAAAAAGACAGGTAAGAGCATGAAGCCGTTAACCGCGAGACAGCAACAAATCTTCGAGCTGATTAAAACCCATATTGAAGACACAGGGATGCCCCCAACACGTGCCGAAATCGCCCGTCAGCTGGGGTTTCGCTCCGCGAACGCTGCCGAAGAGCATTTGAAAGCGTTGGCGCGCAAAGGCGTACTCGAGATTATTCCCGGGGCATCACGCGGTATTCGCTTAATTAGCGAAGAAGAAGTGGTGACGCCTGATGACCAAGGCTTGCCTTTAATTGGCCGTGTCGCGGCGGGTGAGCCCATCTTGGCACAAGAGCATGTTGAGAGCCTCTATCAGGTCGATCCAGCCTTGTTTAAGCCAAGTGCCGACTTTTTACTGCGAGTTAGCGGCATGAGCATGAAAGATATTGGCATTCTTGACGGTGACTTACTGGCGGTGCACAAAACACAAGACGTACATAATGGCCAAGTGGTCGTCGCGCGAGTGGATGACGATGTCACCGTCAAACGGCTAGAGAAGAAAGGGTCGAATGTTGTTCTTCATGCTGAAAACGATGAATTTATGCCGATCTCGGTGGATTTAACTGCACAATCACTGACGATTGAAGGTGTTGCTGTTGGTGTGATTCGCAATACCGACTGGATGTGATTTCCCACGTTGGCGGACATTGATGTCCGCCAATGGAATGCGGTTAAAAAAACATCTTTGCATTTCTCTACATTTAAACGATAATTATTATCATCCTTGATTATCGTGTGTGGAGGTGTCCGTGCGWACGCAACAGCATTCTGTTCCCAGTAAGCTATTTAAGCCAATGTGGCTGCGCAGTCGTGAGAGCCTGACTGACAATGGCGTGATCTATGACCCCATGGCGGCCGCCGCATGCCAAGGGTGTGTCATGCAGCCCGAATGTGATTGGCACAATCTCGATCAAACCCAGCTTCTTTATGCCACGCTCACTAGCCAGTGTGATGCCATTGTTAAACAGTTTCTTGCTCAGCACCCCACGGCATGGATCATTAATGTTGGTGGTGGGTTAGATACCCGCTTTTATCGACTGGATAACGGCCGTTGTCGTTGGTTAGAAGTCGATGTTGACGAAACCTTGTTATGGCGAGAGCGTTTATTCCACACCAGTGAGCGTTTCCGGATGGTGCAAGGGTCGGTCAAACAGCTTGATTGGCTGGCGCAACTGGCGGTTCCTGCGGGTCATCCGACCATGTTAATTTGCGATCAAGCCTTACTTGAGTGCACCAACCAAGAAATTTCTGCATTTTGCCAGCATATTAGTCGCTGTTTTCCCCAACTTGAGGCCTGTTTAGTCTTAGCGGGGGATAAGTGCCATAGCCGGATCGGCCAGAAACTGGGGTGTGAATCTTATCAACATGGTTTTGCCGATCCGCGTATGGCGATCATTCAAGCCTTGCCCTGGGCCTGTCGGGTTGAAGAACACTCCCCACTTGATAAACCTTGCCCAAGGTGGCGTTTTTGGCAGCGCGCACTGGCGGCGATGCCGCGTTATCGTCTGCGTTTTACCCCGATGGTGTTGCATATTGAGATCTAGCGCGGCGCGGATGCCGCCTTTCGCTTTTCAGTCTGTGCTTAGCCTCACGATCTTTCTTTGTCTATTTTTTGTCCTTTGGGCAAACCTCTCCTAGATTGAATGTAAACAAAACGTTAATTTTTGTGATCGTATGTATCGCGTTGTTTCCTTAACCTTTGCTTAAGCTGCGTGGGTTTAAGCAAAGGTGCAATGCATTCATGCCTGCGGGCAGGAGGGGGCCGTGTCGAGCTACCATAAACCAATACTGGCATCGGGAATGGCTTTGCTGCCTGGGCAAGTGCAGGCTGCCGAACGTGAAGGGTGGAACCTGACTCAAGGGGTCACGGCCATCAGTCAGCAGGTGTATGACCTGCATATGACGATTTTCTATATTTGCGTGGCGATAGGGGTATTGGTGTTTGGCGTAATGTTTTGGGCCATTATCCGCCATCGTAAATCCAAAGGCGCCAAGCCTGCTTCGTTTCATGAAAGTACCAAGGTAGAAATTGCGTGGACGCTCGTACCGTTTCTCATTTTGGTGGGTATGGCGATCCCCGCCACCCAAGTCTTACTCGATATGGAAGATACCACCAAGCCTGATTTAACCGTTCAAGTGACCGGCTCACAATGGAAGTGGCATTACCGCTACTTTGATCACGATGTTGCCTTTTTCTCCTTGCTTGCCTCTAGCCCTGAACAGATCCGCAACGAAAGACAAAAACGCGATAACTATTTGTTAGAAGTCGACCAACCCTTGGTGTTACCGGTGGGACGCAAGGTGCGCTTTTTGATCACGTCGCAAGATGTGATTCATTCTTGGTGGGTACCGGCCTTCGCGGTGAAAAAGGATGCCAACCCTGGGTTTATCAATGAGGCTTGGACCAAAATCGACAAACCCGGTATTTATCGTGGGCAGTGTGCCGAGCTGTGCGGTAAAGACCACGGTTTTATGCCGATTGTGGTGATCGCCAAGCCGCAAGAAGAATTTGATGCTTGGGTGCAAAAAACCGCACTCACTCAGCAACAAGCTCGCGAAGAAGAGCAACGCTTATTGGGGATGGAGATGCCGATGGATGAACTGATGGCGCTGGGCAAACAAGTGTATGACAGCCGCTGCGGCATGTGCCATCAAAGTGAAGGGCAAGGCATGCCTGGCGTATTCCCAGCGTTAGCGGATGCTGAGATTGCGACGCAACCAAATCGATTGGTTGATCATATCGATATTGTCGTCAACGGCAAAGCCGGCACCGCCATGCAAGCGTTTGGACCGCAATTGTCACTCAAAGAGTTAGCAGCGGTGGTGACGTACGAGCGCAATGCGTGGGGCAATGACACCGGCGAGACGGTACAAGCCGCTCAGGTTAACGCGGTGATGTCGGGCGAAGAGCTTTAGGAGCGCACTATGACAGATACAACGCCAGAATCCGTTCATGACGACCACCACCATAAACCGCGCGGCATCATGCGCTGGGTGCTGACCACTAACCACAAAGACATCGGCTCCATGTATCTGATTTTCAGCTTCACCATGTTTTTGCTGGGTGGCGCGATGGCAATGGTGATCCGTGCGGAATTATTCCAGCCCGGCCTGCAACTGATAGAGCCCAACTTTTTTAATCAAATGACCACGGTTCATGGTTTGATTATGGTGTTTGGCGCGGTCATGCCTGCCTTTACTGGGCTCGCTAACTGGATGGTGCCGATGATGATAGGGGCGCCGGATATGGCGCTGCCACGGATGAATAACTGGAGCTTTTGGATTCTGCCGTTTGCGTTTCTATTGTTGATCGGCTCGTTATTTATGGAAGGTGGCGGCCCCAACTTTGGCTGGACCTTCTACGCGCCACTGTCGACTACCTATAGCCCCGATAGCACCGGCTTATTTGTGTTTGCCCTACATATTATGGGGATCAGCTCCATTATGGGGGCGATCAATGTGATTGTGACAATTATCAATATGCGCGCGCCTGGCATGACCTATATGAAAATGCCGCTGTTTGTCTGGACCTGGCTGATAACCGCCTTTTTGCTGATTGCGGTGATGCCGGTATTAGCGGGAGCAGCGACCATGGTGCTGACCGATAAATACTTTGGCACCAGCTTTTTTGATGCGGCGGGGGGCGGTGATCCGGTTTTGTTCCAGCACATTTTCTGGTTCTTTGGTCACCCAGAAGTTTACATCATGATTTTGCCCAGTTTTGGCATTATCTCGGCCATCGTGCCGGCGTTCTCACGCAAACGGCTATTTGGTTACAGCTCCATGGTGTATGCCACCGCCTCGATTGCAGGATTAAGCTTTCTGGTATGGGCACATCATATGTTCACTACCGGGATGCCGGTGTTTGCCGAGCTGTTTTTCATGTTCTGTACCATGCTGATCTCGGTGCCGACTGGGGTCAAAGTGTTTAACTGGGTGGCGACCATGTGGCGAGGCTCGCTAACGTTTGAAGTGCCGATGCTGTTTGCGATTGCATTTATCGTCTTATTTACCATTGGCGGGTTTTCTGGGCTAATGTTGGCGATCACACCGGCTGATTTTCAGTACCACGACACCTACTTTGTGGTGGCGCACTTTCACTATGTTTTAGTCTCAGGGGCGGTGTTCTCGATCATGGCAGCCGCCTATTACTGGCTGCCTAAATGGACTGGGCATATGTTTAATGAAACCCTGGCACAGTGGCATTTTTGGTGCTCAGTGATTTCCGTCAATATTCTTTTTTTTCCGATGCATTTTCTCGGCCTCGCAGGCATGCCACGCCGGATCCCCGATTATGCCCTGCAGTTTGCCGACGTGAACGCCATTGTCAGCATTGGTGGCTTTGCCTTTGGTCTGTCGCAACTCATCTTTTTAGCCGTCGTCATTAAATGCGCGCGTGGTGGCGAGCCTGCTGCCGCTAAACCTTGGGAAGGGGCCGAAGGTCTGGAGTGGACCGTGCCATCGCCCGCGCCTTACCACACCTTTGAGACACCGCCGGATCTGGAGGAAGCGCGCTATGGTCACTAAATCAACGCGCTCCGCTCGTCGTCTACTGTTGCTCGCCGTGGGTATGTTTGGTTTTGCCTTTGCCTTAGTTCCACTCTACGACGTGTTTTGCGACGTGACGGGCATTAATGGCAAAACGGATACCGAGGCGGCCGCATCCAGTGCTGGCATTAACCAAGATCGCTTGGTGACCATTGAATTTATTGCCTACATCAATCCGGGGATGCGTTGGACATTTGAGCCCCAAGTCAACCAGATGCAAGTGCACCCTGGTGCGACTCACACGATTAATTATCTCGCAACGAATAACGCACGCTATGACACCATTGGTCAAGCCGTACCCTCGGTCTCACCGGGGATAGCCGCGCAATACTTTAACAAGATTGAATGCTTTTGTTTTAACCGGCAGCCATTGCCACGTGGCGAGGACGCGGCGTTGCCCCTGGTGTTTTATGTGGATCCTGAGCTGCCGGATGACATTAACCATTTAACGCTGGCCTATACGCTGTTTGATGTCACCGCCAGTGCCAAGGAATAAGGAGGCGATCATGGCGACGCCTGAACGTTACTACGTCCCAGCGGCGAGTATATGGCCGATTGTCGGTGCGCTGGCGCTGTTTTTAATTGCGGCAGGGGCCGGTGCCACGGTAGGCGGCTTGTTTGGGGGATACGGCCCTTGGTTGTTGCTTGCGGGCACCGTACTGATTGTGGTGATGCTGACCGGCTGGTTTCGCGATGTGATCCGCGAATCCATGCAAGGCCTCTACTCGGCTCAAATGGACCGTTCTTTTCGCCAAGGAATGAGCTGGTTTATTTTTTCTGAGGTGATGTTTTTTGGTGCCTTCTTTGGTGCGCTCTTTTACGCCCGCTTTATCGCCGTACCTTGGCTAGGCGGGGCCAGCAATAATGCGATGACCGCGGCGGTATTGTGGCCGGATTTTGTTGCCCAGTGGCCACTGACTGTCACACCGGGCGGGATAGAAACCACGGCAATGCCCGCGATGGGGCTGCCCTTGCTTAACACGCTGATCCTCCTGACCTCGTCGGTCACGCTCCATATTGCCCATACTGCGATTGAAAAAAACCAACGCGGACGGCTGAAGGGATTTTTACTGGCGACCGTCTTACTTGGGGCGGTGTTTATGTTCTTTCAAGGCGAAGAGTATGTGCATGCCTATCAAGAAATGAACTTGCGCCTCGATTCAGGCGTGTATGGCAACACCTTCTACTTACTGACGGGCTTCCATGGTTTACACGTGACCTTGGGAACCTTAATGCTCTTGGTTATTTGGTTACGCGTGATGCGTGGACATTTTAGCCCTGAGCATCACTTTGGCTTTCAAGCCAGTGCGTGGTATTGGCACTTTGTGGATGTGGTGTGGCTGTGCTTGTTTGTGTTGGTTTACATTCTTTAACTCAGTATGGGCGCGGATTGGGGGCAACCCAGCCCATGGAGAGCGCAAGCAGCAATAACACGAAGACAATCACGGAAAACAGCACCCGGCGACCGAGATAACGGGATAAAGGCACTGAATTATCGCCTTTTAATAACACGGGCAAGGCACGAAAGAGGTTAAACAAAATAAAAACCAGTAAACAAATCAGCATGGCTTTGATCAACATAAGCGCTCCTTCGCGCAATGGGTAAGTATGAAACAAGGACGACGAATGGGATTTCTGATATTGACTGTGGTTGTGGTCTTGCTGCTCGTCAAGTTAAGCCATTGGCAATGGACGCGTGGCGCGCAAAAAGCCCAACATCTGGCACGGTTTGACGCCAACCAAACACCACAATCACTCACAGGCTCGGTGCAAAAAGGGCAATACCTGGTGATCGATGGCCAGTTTCGCCCCGAGTTCGCCGTGTGGCTCGACAATCAGATCCACCAAGGCCGCGTAGGCTATCGCCTTTTTCTTCCTTTTATTCCAAGCCAGCAGCCATCGCAGTGGTGGTTAGTTGAATTGGGCTGGATGGCCGCGCCTGCGCTTCGTGCATTGCCGGACGTTCCCACGTTAGCATCGCGCTATCAGCTGTTCGGATTTGCTGACACACCGTCAAAGCGCGTTGTGCTTAAGCAACAGACGGAAACGCAAACCTGGCCGGTGCGGGTACAACGCATTGATTTACCCACATTGCAGGCACGACTACCCGCGCTAGAGGTGCAGTGGCTGATACGGGCAGAAAAACTGGTGGATGTGACAGCGCCGAGCCGGGATGCCTTGGCGCAAGCAGGGGTGAGGCCGGTGTGGCAGCCAGTGGTGATGCCGCCGACGAAGCACTATGGCTATGCCTTGCAATGGGCACTGATGGCTCTCGCAGTCGGTATCGGTGCGGGCATATGGTGGCACAAAACACAAAGGAAGGAGTGCGAATGAAAGGACGCATGCTTGTCGTGGCATTGATAGGGATCTTTATACTGCCGGTGGTGGTGGCCAAATTAGTGCTCGAGCAAAGTTGGTACCAAAAAGGTGTCACCAATTACGGCCAGTTTCTTGCTGAGCCAGCGACCTTGAATTGGTTACCCGAGCAAGGGCAGTGGCGGTTGATTTATCGGGTGCCAGAACAGTGTGACTTGGTGTGTGAGCAAGCCCTTTTTCAGTTAACGCAAATTCCTATTGCGGTGGGTAAAGAGCGCGATCGCGTCACTAGCGTGGCCCTGACAAGTACTGCACCGAAAGCGCCGGAGGTACTGACATGGCAAACTTTGACGACCGAGCAGGCGCAGGCATGGCAGCAGCAAGCATTTGATAAAAATACTATTTATCTTAGCGATCCGATGAACAATGTGGTGCTGGCCTATCCAGTCAGTGATGATAACACCCAGTGGATTGCGCAAGGTAAAGGCTTATTGCGCGATCTCAAACGGCTTCTCAAGTTGTCTAAGGTAGGCTGATTATGGCAACACGTCGCTACCAACTCGCCGTCTTATCGACACTGATACTGGCCGTGCTGGTGGTTGGGCTGGGCGCGTTTACCCGTTTAACTGAAGCCGGACTTGGCTGCCCTGATTGGCCCGGATGTTATGGCCACTTGGGCGTGCCCGACAGTGGAACTGCGCAATCGGTGGCGATGTTGCGGTTCCCCGACGCGCCCTTGGATGTGACGAAAGCGTGGAATGAAATGCTGCACCGCTATGTCGCAGGCACCTTAGCATTGGCTATTTTTGCGTTGACTTGGATAAGCTGGCGACGCTCCGATTATCGGGCGTTACGGCCGATGACCACGCTGCTGAGTGTGGTGGTAGTCATGCAAGCGGCGCTCGGGATGTGGACGGTCACCTTAAGCTTAATGCCGGTGGTGGTGATGGCACATTTGCTCGGTGGCTTCACTACGGTGTGTTTGCTGGCTTGGCTTGTGGTGTTGGCAGGGGCAATCAAGCTGCCCGTTATGCAAATATCGCCGCCCGCACGCCGCGTGGGCAGTGTGGCAGTGGTCGCCGTGATCATACAGATAGGATTGGGCGGTTGGACCTCAGCAAATTATGCCGCCACGGTCTGTACGCAGTTACCCATCTGCGAAAGCCCTTGGTGGCAGCTTTTCACCCCCTCGGCGTTTAATCCTATCAGCCCTCACAGCGAGACCTACCAGTTTGGCGTACTGAATCATGCCGAGCGGGTGACCATTCATGCCACGCACCGTCTCGGCGCCATGGTGGTCACTGCCTTGGTGCTGGGCTGGGCATGGGTACTTTGGCATGCTGGCGCGCGCGCCGTTGGGCTTGGGGTGATTGTGGTTCTGGCCGTGCAAATCAGCCTGGGGGTGACCAATGTGGTCGCGCTCTTGCCCTTAAGTGTGGCGGTGGCGCATAACCTCGGTGGATTGTCGCTACTGGCCATATTACTGCTCTCCCGGTTTTTATGTCTTTCACCGTCGGCCCGACAAGGATCTCACCATGGCACAGTATCAACGCACCGCTAATGTATCGACGCCTGCTGGCGCTAATTGGCGTGATTATTACGAGCTCACCAAACCGCGCGTGGTTGCCATGCTGCTTCTCACCGCGCTGGTGGGGATGTGTTTAGCCACGCCCGGCTGGCCACCCTGGTCGGCGGTGCTGGTGGGATTATTTGGCATTGGCGCACAAGCCAGTGCTGCGGCGGTGTTTAATCACGTGATCGATTGGAAAATTGATACCAAAATGCAGCGTACTCGCCATCGTCCTGTTGCTGAAGGCCGTGTCAGTCAAGGTGCCGCTTTGGTGTTTGCGGTGGCACTGATGGTGAGCGGCTTTATTACCTGTTGGTGGCTGAATCCGCTCACCGCGTGGCTGACCTTTGCCAGCCTGGTGGGTTATGCGTTGGTATACACCCAGTGGCTTAAACCCGCGACACCGCAAAACATTGTCATTGGCGGTTTGGCCGGCGCAATGCCGCCACTACTTGGTTGGACGGCGGTGACAGGCGAGGTCCACGCGCATGCGCTGCTGCTGGTGATGATTATATTCACGTGGACGCCGCCCCACTTTTGGGCGCTGGCGATTCATCGGCGCAATGATTATGCCAAAGCCGATGTGCCGATGCTGCCCGTCACCCACGGGGTTCGCTTTACTCAGACCATGGTTTTGCTTTACACCTTATTGCTGGTGGTGGTGGGGATTTTCCCTTGGCTGACCGGGATGAGTGGTTGGCTATATCTGGTGGGCGCGACTGCCCTTAACCTCGCTTTTGTCGGCTATGCTTGGCGACTGAAAACCCAGTCGCAAAAAGGCATCGCGTGGCAGACTTTTAAGTTTTCGATATGGCATATCTTCGCGACCTTTGTGGTGCTGCTTGCCGACCACGCGTTGCGCTATTAAGTGGCGCTATTGGAGGGACTACTTAAGCCCTTTTGCCGACAGTACCGTGGCTTTGTCGGCGACAAACGAGACCTTAATGTGTTTGCCATCACCGCCCCACACGCAATGGGTTAATCCCATGGTGTCATCACATTGGCTTGGCTTGCCAACGTGAGCAACTACCACGTCATAACTCATGCCGACCTCCAACTGATCGTAGTTTTGCTTAGTCACTTTCGAGCAACCGGCCAGAAAGACGACCAAGACACAGGCAAAAAAGACCCGCATAACAATACCTCACTCACTGATGTGATCAAAAAACAGGCCTCATGGCCTGTTTTGCTATTAACGTGGTGGTGTCTATTAGTAGTAAGAGTGATCGCCCCGGGCGTGCTCGGTCACATCGCGCACACCGTGTAGCTCACCACTAAATTCAGCCAATAGCTGCTTTTCAATCCCTTCTTTCAAGGTTACATCCACCATGGAGCAACCGTTACACCCGCCACCAAATTGGAGGATAGCCACCGAATCATCAGTGATTTCAATCAGGTTCACATGGCCGCCATGGCTGGCAAGTTGTGGGTTTACCTGGCTTTGAATCACATAATCGACGCGCTCCATCAAAGGTGCATCATCGGCGACTTTACGCATTTTGGCGTTCGGTGCTTTCAGCGTGAGCTGCGAGCCCATTTTATCGGTGACAAAGTCGATCTCTGCTTCGTCGAGAAAAGGGAGACTCAGTTCGTCGATAAACGCAGAAAAACCGTTGAATTTTATCTCGGTATCACTGCTTTCTACCGCTTCCGGCGGACAGTATGAGACACCGCACTCTGCGTTTGGCGTGCCTGGATTGACAACAAACACGCGAATATGGGTGCCCTCGGGCTGCTGCTCAAGCAACTTCACAAAGTGGCTTTGTGCATTTTCTGAAATATTGACTTCTGACACGACAAATACCTGACTAATCCAGTGTGTTTTATACAGTGTACTCCGGTTTGCTTTGGCTATCACCCCTCGAACCATGTGGCTACTTTATGTGCAGGGGTAGCACGCTTACCGCTAGGGTAGATCGGTACGGGCCAAACAGTAAACATCGATCGTTTTTGCACCGGCTTTGCGCAGTAATCGACATAATTGCGATACCGTTTGTCCGGTGGTGACGACATCGTCGACGACAGCGACATGAGAAGCGGGGAGCGGGCCATGAAGAGCAAAAGCACCACGCAGATTATGTAACCTGTCTTGCCGACTGAGACCTTGTTGTGGCGCGGTATGTCGGGCGCGAGATAAGTACGTATCCACCACCCGAGTATCAAGGTTGTCGGCAAGTGCCCAAGCCAAGTGCAGACTTTGATTAAACCCTCGTTGCCAACGACGTCGCCAATGCAGCGGCACCGGCAACAGCACCGGTGCGGGGGTGAGAATACGATCACTGAGCTGCTGGGCAAACGGCAATGCCAGCTCGAAGGCTCCTTGGTATTTGAACGCGTGAATTAATTGCGGGAGAGGATCATGGTAGCCACTGATAGCAACCAAGCGGTCCCAAGCTGGCGGCTGGCTGAGGCAGGCGCCACATCGCGCTTGTGGTTGTGAAACAGGCAGTCCACAACACTGACAAAGCAAACACTGATGATGGGCATCCCAACACGCATCACAGCACAGAGAGTGATGGGCAGGTAAGGCGAGGTGGCAAACGGGACACTGTAAGGGCAAGAGTTTGCCTCGCCAGTGGGTCAGTACACGTGTAAAGCGCCGTGGCACGATTGTTGATATCATAAGCGTCCTGAGTAAAAAGCAATCAAGGCAGTGTAAACATGGCGTTATGTGATTGGCAGTCGCACGGGCAAGGACCCGATCTGGTTCTCATTCATGGTTGGGGCATGAACAGCGCGGTGTGGTCATTAATCTTGCCGTACCTAACACCACACTTTCGGGTGCACTGTGTTGATTTACCCGGTTTTGGCTATAGCGCGGCACAACCGGGGCTTAATATCGAAGATCTGGCACAAGTGTTGCTTAAAGAATCACCAGTAGATGCCACTTGGATAGGCTGGTCGTTAGGTGGGTTAGTGGCAACACAAGCCGCGCTTTTATCGCCACAGCGTGTAACTGGATTGGTTACCATCGCCAGCTCACCCAAGTTTGTTGCCGAACCTGGGTGGCGAGGAATTAAACCTGGGGTGCTCAGTGACTTTGCTCGTCAGCTTGAGCGTGACTTTTCGCTGACAGTTGAGCGCTTTATGGCGCTGCAAGCGATGGGATCACCAACCGCGAGAAAAGACGTAAAAGCGCTTAAGCAAGCGGTATTTTCGCGGCCAACACCGGACCCTCGTGCGCTTGCGGATGGCTTAGCCATGTTAGCAGACACGGATTTGCGTCAGGGCTGTGGCGCTATCAAGGTGCCTTGGTTGAGAATGTATGGGCAGTTAGATGGTTTAGTGCCGGTATCGGTGGCTGATGCGGTATCAACATTGGCTCCGGACTCACACAGTGAGGTCCTGACACACAGTGCTCACGCGCCGTTCGTGACCGAGCCTGAAGCGGTGATAGACAAGCTAAAAGCCTTTTTAGGCAACAAGTTGCCGGCAACATAGCCAGTGCGGATCATTTTTTTGGTAGAATTGACTCAATCCTGTCACGGTTCTGCCGATAAGTTAACTATGTCACTTGTTTTGGCATAAGGAGAGACCATAATGAACGTAGGTAACGTTGGGCAGTCTCCGGCGTATCATCAAGCGATGAAGTCCAAAACGCCGGCACAGCCGCAGCAAAATGCGGACAAACAAGCTGAGCAGGTGTCCAAAGCCAATACTTTTAAGGATCACGTCGCAAAAGCGAATGAGGTCAAAGAAGGTGATAAACCGGCTTCGCCTCAAGCCGCAAAAAATAATGTTGACGTGAAAGACGGCGCCAACGCTGGTGCGGTCGCTAAAGCCCAAGAGGGAAAAGAGCCGGAAGAAACGTCCGCCGTAAAGTCGTTTACCTACGGCGCATTGGGGATGGAGCATCCGGAGAAAGTCCAAGAAAGCGATGATTCATCGTACACTGCGGGTAAATTTGTGTCGGCCTTAGGTACAATAGGTACAATACTCGCGGTTATCGTCTAAACTGATAGAAAGACGACAAGGCCGCACTAACAATTAGGCCTTCAGCTGGTGTGGGAGGTAGCATCAGATGAACATATCGCCAGCCAGCGTCAGTATTCCAACTGTCGCGCCATCGGTGAACCCGCCAACGGAGCAAGTTGCGCGGGACAATCGCTTGCGCGAAAAAATCGTCCCTGCTAAGTCATCTCCCGAGCCCGACAATGGTAAAGCCCCTTCTGATCAAGATAAGCAGCTGGGACGTTCATCCTGGGATCCTGCCCAACACCCCAACTACTCGCTGGACTATCAGCGTGATTCATTAACGCATGCCGACTACGATGGCGCCAATATCGCAGGTCGTATCGATGCCATAGCACGCACGGATCCCAGTGAGCAAGCTCGCCAAGATAATGGCTACACGATGGGCTTAAAAATGCCCGAAGAAGTGTTAGAAAAAATTGAGCAGCTAAAACGGTTTGAGCAAACGCGTGCGGTAGTGGCGATGCGCTACCAGCAGGCAAGCGTGGCGAACATGCCCTCCGAAGTATTGATTGTGATTTAATACGATCCAGTCCTTAAGCCATGTCCTGATTAAGACAAAATATAAAAAGCCCCGCCAGTATTGGCGGGGCCATTAGTGTCTAAATATGCCATTTGTTAGGCACTATTAGGTTGGCTCTAGAAACCTTTGACTTTAAGAGCGCTTGGCGCGCGCAAAGGCATCGGCCATGCTCCCTCCTAGGGAAGATGATGATTGCTGTTTGGGCGCTTTGCTTTCGCGCTGCTTAGTCGGCCTCGCTTTCGCTTCCGATGCCTCGGGCGTATCATCAAGACGCATTGATAAGCCGATCCGTTTGCGCGCCACGTCCACTTCCATGACTTTAACTTTTACTACATCACCGGCTTTGACCACCTCACGTGGGTCGCTGACAAAGCGCGTCGACAGCGCAGAGATATGGACTAAACCGTCTTGATGAACACCCACGTCGACGAAGGCGCCAAAGTGAGTGACATTGGTCACCACACCTTCGAGCTGCATCCCAGGCTTCAAATCACTAATTTGGTTAATGCCATCGGCAAAGGTCGCCGTTTTGAACTCTGGACGTGGATCGCGACCGGGTTTCGCAAGCTCACTCAGCACATCGGCGACAGTGATCGCCCCAAAGGTGTCATTGGCATAATCATTGGCGGTTAAGCTTTGTAATAAGCCCGTGTTACCCACTAAGGCATCGACCGCCTTGCTGGTCTTTTGGGCGATATGTTTGACCAATGGATAGGTCTCTGGGTGGACACCCGAGCGATCGAGCGGGTTGGTACCGTCCATGACGCGTAAAAAGCCAGCGCATTGCTCATAGGCTTTCGGCCCAAGGCGCGGTACTTTCAGCAAGGTTTTACGGTCGTTAAATCGACCATTTTCATCGCGAAAGGCAACAATGTTTTGCGCCATGGTTTGGCTAAGGCCTGCCACCCTGGTGAGCAGCGGCGCAGACGCGATATTGACATCGACCCCTACGGCGTTCACACAGTCTTCCACCACCGCATCAAGCTTTTTCGCCAGCTGGTGTTGAGAGACATCATGCTGGTATTGGCCCACCCCAATCGACTTAGGATCAATCTTTACCAGCTCCGCCAAAGGATCTTGCAGGCGACGAGCGATTGAGACGGCGCCACGGAGCGACACATCTAAGTCTGGAAACTCGTTAGCCGCTAGCTCAGAGGCTGAGTAAACCGAGGCACCGGCTTCGCTGACCATCACCGTTTGAATGCTTAAATCAGCCTGCTTGAGCAAGGTGGTCACAAAGCTTTCTGTTTCGCGAGAGGCAGTGCCATTGCCCACGGCAATCAAACTCACGTTATGGCTTTTAATAAAGCGGCGCAGCACTTTGCTTGCGCCGTCTATATCATGCCGAGGTGCGGTGGGATAAATGGTGGCGGTATCGAGCAGTTTGCCGGTGCCGTCAACCACGGCGACCTTGCAGCCGGTACGCAGGCCAGGATCAATACCTAAGGTGCAGCGAGGGCCTGCTGGCGCGGCCATCAATACATCTTTGAGGTTGGCGGCAAACACATCAATGGCATCGTTTTCCGCCCGCTCTTTGAGGTTAGCCATAAACTCAGTTTCTAGGTGCATCAAGATTTTGACCCGCCAGGCAAAGGCTATCACTTGTTGGCGCCAGCGGTCAGCTGGGGCGCTGCCCAAAGAAAGCTGATAATGCTGAGCGATCATGGTCTCGCACACGCTTTGCTTGCTTGCTGGATCTTGATCCGGATCGGCAATCAATGCCAGCTGTAATACGCCTTCGTTGCGGCCGCGCAACATGGCCAGCGCGCGGTGAGAAGGCACTTTGGCAATCGACTCTTGGTGATCAAAGTAGTCTTTAAACTTGGCACCGGCGTCTTCCTGACCAGCAACCACGGTGGCGCGCAGCACCGCATATTGCTTCAGGTATTGGCGTAGCGTTTCAAGCAGGCTGGCATCTTCGGCAAGACGCTCCATCATGATCGCGCGGGCACCATCCAGCGCCGCTTTGGTATCGGCCACGCCTTTATCAGGGGCCACAAATGGTGCGGCGGTGGTCTCAGGTGTTTGGGATGGATCGTGCCATAGCGTATCAGCAAGAGGCTCCAGCCCTGCTTCGATGGCAATCTGCCCTTTAGTCCGGCGTTTCGGTTTGTAGGGAAGGTATAAATCTTCCAGTCGGTTTTTGCTCTCTGCGGCGACAATATCGCGGCGCAGCCCCTCGGTCAGCTTGCCTTGTTCGTCAATCGATTTGAGGATGGTGTCACGACGGGCGTCTAATTCGCGCAGATAGACCAAACGGGTCTCAAGGGTGCGTAACTGCGAATCGTCTAAACCTTGCGTGGCTTCTTTACGGTAGCGGGCGATAAAAGGGACAGTGTTTCCGTCGTCCAGCAGTGTCACCGCGGTGTTGACCTGGCCAGGCGCGACATTAAGCTCTTGGGCCAGGGTTTGGATAATCGATGTGTGCATGTGTTTCCTTTTCGTTCCCATCAAGGTCATCAAGATGAGTGATGCTCAGACTGAATCATTGCCTGGCTTGGGATAGGTGATAGTATTGATAAACCACTGTTTTTCGCCTTCCGGCGTTGACACCACGACGTCATCGTCGACCTCTTTTTTCAATAACGCGCGCGCCATGGGGGCATCAATCGAAATGTAGTCTTTGCGCTCATAAATTTCATCGGGACCGACAATGCGAAATTGCTTGGTGTCGCCGGCCTCGTTTTCAATCTCGACCCAGGCGCCAAAAAACACTCGGCCCTCTTGCTCGGGCGCATAATCGACAATGGTTAAGTCGTTCAGCCGCTTGCGCAGGTAGCGGACACGGCGGTCGATTTGCCGCAACAGCCGTTTATTATAGGTGTAGTCCGCGTTTTCTGAACGATCCCCTAAACTGGCGGCCCAGCTGACAATTTTGGTCACTTCTGGACGTCGCTCGTGCCACAGGTAATCGTGCTCGGTTTTGAGCGCATTAAACCCTTCACGGGTCACCAATTTGGTTTTCACGTTACCTCTCCTTTCACTAGCCAACTGGCGTCGTGCGATATAACCTTGTTCAGGAAAGTACAAGAAGCGAGTGAGCTTGTCGAGGCAACACTCGGTAACAATTTACCGTACAGTTCTGTGCGGACAAACACGCGGCCTGGCGCACAACTGTGGCAAAATTCAATCAGATGACGGTAATAGCTGCTTGATGATTAGGCAGCGAACAGCATTGAGGGCGAAGCATGCAAGAGAACTATAAAATTCTAGTCGTGGATGATGATATGCGTCTGCGTTCACTGCTAGAGCGCTACCTGACCGAGCAAGGGTTTCAGGTACGAAGTGTCGCCAATGCCGAACAAATGGATCGATTATTGGCGCGTGAAGCCTTTAATCTTATGGTGCTTGATTTAATGCTCCCTGGGGAAGATGGCCTGTCGATATGCCGCCGCTTGCGCCAAGCCAATAATCAATTGCCCATTTTAATGCTGACGGCGAAAGGGGATGAAATTGACCGAATTGTCGGTTTGGAGGTCGGAGCCGACGATTACTTACCTAAGCCGTTTAACCCACGAGAATTACTGGCTCGGGTGCGTGCGGTTTTACGCCGTCAAACAATAGAAGCGCCTGGCGCGCCGAGTGCTGACTCCACCACGGTCACCTTTGGTGAGTTTCGTCTTAATTTGGGCACGCGTGAGATGTTTCGTAATGACGAACCGATGACACTCACCTCGGGGGAATTTGCAGTGCTCAAAGCTTTAGTGACCAATGCGCGTGAGCCGCTTTCTCGGGACARACTCATGAACATGGCGCGTGGCCGCGAGTACTCAGCGATGGAGCGCTCGATTGATGTACAAATCTCCCGTTTACGCCGTATGGTCGAGGAGGATCCAAGCAAACCGCGTTATATCCAAACGGTGTGGGGACTCGGCTACGTGTTTGTGCCTGATGGTGAGGTGTAGCGATGCGGATGTCACCGCGGACGAGCTTCGCGCGAACCTTATTGATTTTGGCTGGCTTATTAATTGCCAGCCAAGTTTTTTCTTACCTGACCATTGTTAATTATGCGTTGCTGCCGAGCTTGCAGCAGTTCAATAAGATTTTAGCCTTTGAAGTCCGCTTGATGCTGGAAGAAGACTGGTATCTGAAAGATGGTGAAGTCCTTCATCTGGGTGAGCCGGTGCGCCGACAATTGCTGGAACAAATTGGGGTGACCCTACACGCGCCAAGCAGTGAGCGCGCAAGCGCGTTCCAAGATGCGATGGAGATTGACTACTTAAGCGAACATATTAGTGAAGAGCTCGGAACAAAGACGCTGAAGTTTGAGGCCATTGATGATTTTTTAATGCGGATCCCCTTATCGGAGCTGCATCAAGATGACTTTGCGCCACTGTTTCAATATAGCTTGGTGATTGCGCTTTTGGTGATTGCCGGCGGCTGGTTGTTTATTAAGATGCAAAACCGGCCCCTGGTTGCGTTGGAGCGGGCTGCGCTCGATGTCGCCGATGGTCGCTTTCCTGATCCCGTCCCACCCCGGGGGGCGTCAGAAATTCAGGCGGTGACCGTGGCCTTTAATAAAATGTCAGCAGGGATACGTAAACTCGAAGAAGACCGCGCCTTGTTAATGGCGGGCGTCAGCCATGATTTGCGCACGCCACTCACGCGCATTCGACTGGCGACTGAAATGATGTCATCCGACGATGCGTATTTGGCCGATAGCATCACCGAAGACACGGAAGAGTGTAATGAGATCATTAATCAATTCATGGATTATTTACGCGCGGTGCAACAGCAAGATCCGGATCCCGTTGATTTATCCACCATCTGTCGCGATGTAGCCAACCATCAGCAGTCAATGGGCGTTGATATTGTCTTGGACTTAGAATCGCTGCACGGTGATTTATATGCCAACTCGGTGGCGCTAAAACGGGCGGTTACCAACCTCGTGGTTAATGCGGTGCGTTATGGCAATGGCTGGGTAAGGCTGCGGTGTGGTAGCAATGCGGACCATACGTATCAATGGGTGGAGGTGGAAGATAATGGTCCGGGCATTGATGCGAGTCTCGAAAATACCTTGTTCCAGCCGTTTACCCGCGGCGATACGGCGCGGGGTAGCGAAGGAACAGGGCTAGGGCTTGCGATCGTGAAACGGATTGTTGAACAGCTTCATGGCGATATTCGTTTATCATCACGGACCGAAGGCGGGCTGCGGATCCAAATGACGTTCCCGGTCGGTAAATAGGCCGCGTTAAGCGGCCATTAGGCGTTGGAGTAGTGGGTTTTATGTCCCAACCAGCGGCGAATGATGGCCTGTGCATGTTTGGGGTAGTGCTGGTGCAAATGACTGGCCAGCTTTTGTACCTCGGGGATCAGCGCTTGGTCGCGGACTAAATCGGCAATTTTAAACTCAGCCAAACCGGTCTGGCGGGTGCCCAATAACTCGCCTGGCCCACGGATATCGAGATCGCGTTGAGCAATGACAAAGCCGTCATTGCTGTCTCGCAGTACGCCCAGCCGCTGAGTAGCTGTTGTCGACAAAGGGGCATGATAAAGCAGCACACAATGGCTGGCGACGGATCCACGACCGACACGGCCACGTAGCTGGTGGAGTTGTGCCAGCCCGAGTCGTTCAGGGTTTTCGATAATCATTAGGCTGGCGTTAGGGACATCGACGCCCACTTCAATGACAGTGGTTGCCACCAATAACTGCACCTCGCCTTGCTTAAAGGCATTCATCACTGCGTGTTTTTCCGCCGCTTTCATTCGGCCATGAACCAGGCCAATGGTCAGATTCGGTAACGCTTCTTTGAGTGCCGTAGTCGTATCTTCAGCGGCTTGCGCCTCTAAAGCGTCAGACTCTTCAATTAATGTGCATACCCAATAGGCTTGCCGACCATCACTGCAGGCGGCGTTGACCCGGGCAATAATGTCATCACGGCGCGTGTCCGGCACCGCAACGGTTTGAATCGGGGTGCGTCCTGGTGGCAATTCATCAATCACCGAGGTTTCTAAGTCGGCATAGGCGGTCATCGCCAAGGTGCGTGGAATAGGCGTAGCGGTCATGATCAACTGATGTGGATGCGCGCCCTGTTGCTCGCCTTTTTCACGCAAGGCAAGCCGTTGGTGGACACCAAACCGGTGTTGCTCGTCGATGATCACCAGCGCCAAGCTTTTAAATTGGACACTGGCTTGAAATAACGCATGAGTACCGACCACCATTTGCGCCTCGCCGTCGGCGATGTATGCCAAGGTTTGTGTCCGTGCCTTGCCTTTTAATTTACCGGCAAGCCAACCGACTTGGATACCTAGCGGCTCTAACCATTGGGCAAAATTGGTGGCGTGTTGCTCGGCCAATAGCTCGGTCGGTGCCATTAACGCAACCTGATGGCCTTGCTCGATAGCTTGTAAGGCGGCGAGTACGGCGACCAAGGTTTTACCGGCGCCGACATCACCTTGGACTAAGCGCATCATCGGGAATGGTTTGGCTAAATCGGCACTGATCTCGCTAACCACTCGTGATTGTGCCCCTGTGGGAGTGAAGGGCAAATTGTCTAACAGGCGTTGTCCGAGCGAGTGACTCGGGGCGAGGGCGACCCCTTTCACTTGCTGTGCGTGATGGCGAACTGACAGCATCGACAGGTGCTGGGCTAGGAGCTCTTCAATGATTAAGCGTCGCTGGGCGGGATGTTGGCCCGTTAATAAATCATCCAGTACCGTCTCTGGCGGAGGGCGGTGTAATAGGTGTAAGGCGTCACGCAGAGACAGCTGTCGATCGTACAAGCCTTCAGGGAGTAATTCTTCGACACCGCTTTTATCTAATAAAGCCAGCGCTTGGTCGGTGAGCTGACGTAGCGTTGCTTGGCGCAGCCCCTCGGTGGTCGGGTAGACCGGCGTCAGCGTTTCTTCCATCACCAACTCGGTGGGCTCGGAAAAGACTTGATACTCGGGGTGAATGATTTCTAGCCCGTGTTTGCCCCGTTTAAGTTCGCCATAGGCTTTCACCTGTTTGCCAACCGCCAAGCTATTTTTCATCGCGGCATTAAAATTGAAAAAGCGTAGCGTTAANCTTCATAGCGATACGGCAGATGAAACAACACGTCCTGCACCGTATGCAGGCCGATTTTAGCCAGCTTTTCAGCCATTTTACTGCCGACACCTTTAAAGGTGTCGACGGTTACTGCGCTAAGCATGGAAGATTGCATCCGTTTCTTTATCCGTCAGGTTGAGCTTGCTAAGCGATTAACGCGCGTGTTTTGCCGCCTGCATGCTCGCCCACCATGTATCGTCAGCAATAATTTGCCCATTGCCATCGAGTGGCGGATAAGGCAGCCCCTTTTGCTTGGCCACGCGGGCGAGCACCGGATGACCGCGCTCAAACAGGATGTGATGCACTTCATCGTCGGGCAAGCGTGTCTTCGCCAACTGGTACATGCCTGCCGCTTGGCGTTGTCGTTGCGCTTCGTACAAAATCAAGGCGCTAGCCACTGACACGTTCAGCGACTGTACCATACCCACCATTGGAATGAGGATGTCTTGATCGGCTTTATCGAGCGCTTCGCGACTGATGCCATGTTTTTCTTGGCCGAGGATAATGGCGGTTGGTCGGGTGTAATCAACCTCACGAAAGTCGATGGCCGTTTCCGATAGGTTAGTGACCAATACTTGCATGCCTTGCGCTTGCATGGCCTCAAAAGCATCCGCGGTCGTGTTATGGGTGACCACGTCAATCCAATTGCGTGAACCGGCAGATGTACCGCCTAAGGTCCGCATTTTGGTGCCTTCTGGCCATACCGCATGCATACGATGAATGCCCACCGCATCGGCAGTACGAATGATGGCAGAAATGTTATTGGGCTTGTGGACTTGCTCCATACACACAGTGAGATCAGGCTGGCGCTTTGCCAGCACCTGATGAATGCGTTCAAAGCGTTCAGGTGTCATGATTCAATTCCGTAAATGACAGACGAAAGACAAACGCGCCCACCAAAAGGGTGGGCGACAGACAATAATAATGTATCGCGACGATCAGTTCTTTTGGCGGCTGACCTTCACTACATTGGGCATCACCCGCAGGCGGCGCATAATGTTGGCAAGGTGAACCCGATCTTTGGTCGTTAATCGAACAAAGATAGTGTACAAGCGACCATCACGCTCTTCAGTGGAGAGCCCTTGGATATTGGAGCCCGTTGAGGCAATGGTGTTGGTTAAATCGGCCAACGCGCCTTGATGGTTTTGCATATCGACTCTGACGCGGGTACTGAACTCTTGCTCAAAATCATCCGCCCATTCCACCGGCATATACTTATCCGGCTCTTGGCGATGGCCGCGAATATTGGCACAGGTTTCACGGTGAATCACCAACCCCTTGCCGGGACTAACATGGGCAATGATAGGATCGCCTGGAATGGGGCGACAACAGTTGGCATAGGTCACTAGAATGCCATCGGCACCGCGAATCGGCATTTTACCTTCGGTAGGCGCGGCCGGGTCTTGATTCAGTAAGCGACGTGCTATCACCACGCTCATGAGTTCACCCAAACCAATCGAGGCGAGTAAGTCGTCGCTGGTTTTGAGCTTGAGATCGCTTAACACGGTATCGACTCGCGCGGCGTCGATGTCCGGCAAGTTTTGTTCCCCAAGCGCATGATTGAGTAAGCGGCGGCCTAAGGTCACCGACTCTTCCCGACGCATGGTTTTCAGTACCTGACGAATCTTGGTACGCGCCCGTGCCGTGACCACATAGTTAAGCCAAGCGGCATTGGGGCGCGCGCCTGGCGCAGTGATGATCTCGATGGTCTGGCCGTTTTTTAACGGCTGACTGAGCGGATAGGGCTGACGATTAACTCGCGCACCGACACAGGTATTGCCGACATCCGTATGCACTGCATAGGCAAAATCGACCGCGGTCGCATCGACCGGCAGCTCGACAATTCGCCCTTTCGGCGTAAAGACGTAAAGCTCATCGGGGAAAAGGTCTGACTTAACGCTTTCGATGAACTCAAACGAGCTGCCGGCACTTTGTTGCAGCTCGATAATGTTTTGCATCCATCGTTGCGCACGTTTTTGTGCGGTGGTTCCCGATGGACGATCGGAGCCGTTTTTATAAGCCCAGTGTGCCGCGACCCCTTTATCCGCCATTTGATCCATATCTTCGGTACGAATCTGCACTTCAACCGGGACACCGTGGGGGCCGATCATCGACGTATGCAGTGATTGATAGCCGTTCGCTTTGGGAACAGCGATATAATCTTTGACGCGGCTAGGGCGAGGCTTATACAGGCTGTGCATTTGCCCCAGCACCCGATAACAGGTATCGAGATCGCGCACGATCACCCGAAACGCATACAAATCCATGATGGTATGGAAACGCTGCTCTTTGTTTCTCATCTTGTTGTAGATGGAATAGAGATTTTTTTCTCGGCCCAGTACACGGGCCTCAATGCCAGCATCTTCAAGCCGCCCTTCGATTTCCGCATGGATTTTTTGAATCATCTCTTTGCGGTTTCCCCGAGCTTGCGCAATCACTTTTTTGAGCACGCGATAGCGATTGGGGTAGAGGGCTTCAAAGCCCAGCTCTTCGAGCTCGACTTTTATATTATGGATACCTAAACGATGAGCGAGTGGGGCAAAAATCTCTAGGGTTTCGCGGGCAATACGACGCTTTTTATCCGGACGTAGGGCGCCCAGTGTGCGCATGTTATGGGTACGATCGCCGAGTTTGATCAAAATAACGCGAATGTCATGCGCCATGGCCATGACCATTTTGCGAAAGTTCTCGGCTTGGGCTTCTTTGCGATCACGGAATTTGAGCTTGTCGAGCTTAGACACGCCGTCAACCAGCTCAGCCACCACATCACCAAAGCGCTGCTGCAGATCGTCTTTGGTGACCTCGGTGTCTTCAATGACATCGTGCAATAACGCCGCCATGAGGGTTTCACAATCCAAACGCATTTCTGCCAGGATCCGTGCTACCGCAATGGGGTGAATGATGTAAGGTTCGCCCGTTGAACGAGTCTGCCCGTCATGGGCATCCCGTGCTACTAGGTAAGCTTGCCGGAGCGCTTCAAGCTGTGACTCCGGCAAATATTGACTAGCAACTTCTTTCAGGCTATCAAATAAATACAAACGGCCTGTCCCTGATAAATGACGCGTTTAACGTTGACCAGAAATGGTGCTAACCGCTGCCATTTCGGCGGCTTCTTGCTCTTGCTTCTCTTGACGCTCGCGGGCGTCGAGTACTTCTTTGTTAATCAGTCCTTCTTCTACTTCGCGTAGAGAGAGCACAGTGTACTTGTCGTTTTCTTCTGCAACTAAGGCGTCTTTACCACCGGTTTGCATTTGGCGGGCGCGGCGAGCCGCAACCAGAACGAGATCGAAACGGTTACCAATTTTTTCAACGGCGTCTTGAACAG
This sequence comes from Salinivibrio sp. MA427, assembly GCF_001996115.1. NCBI lineage: Bacteria > Pseudomonadati > Pseudomonadota > Gammaproteobacteria > Vibrionales > Vibrionaceae > Salinivibrio > Salinivibrio sp. MA427. The sequence goes on along the minus strand of NZ_MUFH01000009.1, from coordinate 13,728 downwards.
TTACGCGTGCCATGAAGGACTCCAGCTATGTAATAAACAGGTCATTAAAAATGACCGAAAAGTATACAAAAGGCCGCGACCTATTGCTAGCTTTGTGCTGCAATGCGGCCACGTCTCAATATTTGGGTTAGTCGGCCAGCAGGTCGTCGATCATTGTATGATATTTGCTGGCTTGCTTGGTTTGCCCCATCCGCTCTGCGCGGACGATGGCCTTAATATCCATTAATGCGACGTCAAAGTCATCATTAATAATCAGGTAATCATAATCAGCATAGTGAGAGATTTCCGAACGTGCCTCTTGCATGCGTGTGGCAATGACCTCATCACTGTCTTGGCCACGCGTTGTCAAGCGTCGTTCCAGCTCTTCACGGCTTGGCGGCAAAATAAAAATACTCTTACTTGCAGGCATTTGCTGACGAATTTGCTCGGCACCTTGCCAATCGATATCAAGAAAAATATCGACGCCATTGTTAAGCATTTTTTCAATCCAGACCCTGGACGTGCCGTAATAATTGCCGAATACCTCTGCATGCTCTAAAAAAGCACCTTGGTCGATTAAGGCCTTAAATGCTTCTACCTCAACAAAGTGATAATGCACGCCATCTTCTTCTCCCGGGCGCATGGCGCGGGTGGTGTGCGATACCGACACTTTCATGTCATAGCGAGGATTATCATTCAGTAGCGCTGAAATCAGGCTAGATTTGCCCGCGCCACTCGGGGCGGAAACAATGTAAAGCGTACCTTGGCTCATGGATTGATCACTTTCACTGGCTGATGCCCATCCGCAGTACAGCGTATGCGTATGGGAGTCGATCGACGAATAGATGTTTGTCTCCCGTGGGAGGCGCGCAGGGTAGCACGAACCTGTCGCAATTTGAACGGGATTAGTTGCAATCTCGGAGGGGAGTAGCGTGACTTGGTGTTATCAGCAATGCTTTTTCTCTTTAAATTAAGGTTTTGCTATGCTGTCTCGATAATTGAACAAGCGTTTAATTATCTCGCCAATTTCAACGACATTAAGGAGTTTCCGTTGAACACATCATTAAAAGCGACCCTGAGCGTGACAGCTACTGCCCTGAGTGTAGCCAGTGCCGTATCCTTCTCTTCTTTTGCTCAAGCCAGTGACAGTGCGCTGAGCGAACAACTTGGCATTACTAATCATGCGGTGATTGCTCACCGTGGTGACTCTTACAATGCGCCAGAATCCACGTTGCCAGCCTATCAGCTTGCGTGTGAAGTGGGCGCGGATTACCTCGAGCTGGACCTGCAGCGTACAAAAGACGGCAAACTGATCGCCGTGCATGACGACAACCTCAAGCGCAACACCAATATTGAGACCGTCTATCCTGAGCGTGCTGACGATCCGGTCAACACCTTTACGTGGGCAGAGCTGGAAAAACTGGATGCCGGTAGCTGGTATAACCAAACCTATCCCGAACGCGCACGCGAAAGCTTTCGTGGCTTGAAGTTGGTGACACTTGACCAGGTCCGAGAAATCGCCGAAGGCTGCGCCCATCAGCCAGGACTTTACATCGAGACCAAGGTGCCTGAATTCTTCCCTGGCATTGAAGAAGATTTGAAACAAGATTTAACCCAACACGGTTGGCTAGATAAGGACGCCAAGGGCAAAGTGGTCCTGCAAACCTTCAATAAATCGAGCCTTGAAGCACTGCAAGATGTGATGCCGAATGTGCCAAAAATCTTGCTGCTATGGGCAGGTGATGGCTACATTCCGACCAAAGATAGCGCACCGAAAGCGGATGACGAATCTTACGCCCAGTACTACGCGCGTCAGGAAGTAGCCTCGAAAGCGGACTACGCAGAGTGGCTCGATTACGCCAAACAAAACGGTGCCATCGGTGTAGGGCCTTCAGGTACCCAAGCCAACTTCGATGATGCCTGGTCAAGCCAATTTAGCTATATGGACCTAGCGAAGACCTGGATGGTGGACATGAGCCATGAAAAAGGCTTGCTGATGCACATGTACACTCTGGATGATCGCGAGGACATGATTCGCTACCGTGATCGCGGTGTGGATGGCTTCTTTACCAATCGTCCTAATATGGCGGTGAAAACGTTAACGGATAGCGACGGTAAAGACATTGAAGCAACCTTAATGCAACTGGGTTATTAACCCCGCGCGTTAATTGTATTTACCCTTTGAGCCCGCCTGTTATTAGCGGGCTTTTTCGTTGGGGGCAAACGCTAGATAGGGTTCGGCTTATTTCGCTAAACAGACCCTCCGCGCCATGGATGGCGCGGCGGAGCCTCCAGGGATGGATTGACGGCGTGTCTGTGTGCGAACTGAGCCGGTGCCCCAAGGTTAACGTTTTGGCTATCTACTCGCTCGCCATGAGTTTAGCCAGCGTACGTCGGTACATGCCATAAGCCACCGCGCCCGCAAGTAGGTTACCGATTAAGGCACCGGCAAATAGGCCAAACAGCTCGCCAATTTGTGCCCCTAACCAAAGGCAGGGCAGGAAAAACGCAAATAGGCGGAGCGCAGAAATGGTTAGGGCGGTGTATGAGCGGCCTAATGCATTGGTAATTGACACCATCAACATACACACCCCCAGCGCGCCCAGGCTAAAGGGTACTAGCGTAAGATGAGTGTGCAAGATATCGGTAACTTGTTGATCGCTGGTCATCAAGTCGGCGAGGGGAGCGGCGGCAAGCCAAGTGACCACGGCGATCAGCAATTGAAAGCCGAGAATAAACTGACACGCTAACTTGACCAAATGGCGCACTTCGGTTAAATCGCCTTTACCCAGCAAACGACCCACCATAGGTGGCATCGACATGGTTAATGCCAGTACCGAGACAATCGCGAAAAACTCAAACCGCGAGCCTAATGCCCAAGCGGCGACCGCGGTTGAGCCAAAACTCGCAAGTAACTTGGTCGCCAGCATCGATGAGACGGGTGGTAGCAGCTGGCTGATCATCGCTGGCCCCATAATGTGACCAATCGATCCTATACTTTGCTTAACGTTGACGTCATGCCAGTCAAAAGAAACCCAACCTTTGCCGAGTACGCGAGGGGCGACAATGGCAATGCCTACGCCAAAGGCAATCAGAGTGGCCACCGCCGCGCCATTGATGCCCCAATCGAGCCAAAAAATAAAGATAGGATCGAGGATAAGGTTTAATAAGCTGGTAACCACCATCATGGAGCCGGGCAACACTGTGTTGCCATTAGCGCGAGCCAAGCTATAGAAGAAGTAAAGCACCGCCCCTGTCCAGGCACTGACGAGCCAAATTTGCCAATAAGTATCAATCACCGGGAACACCTTGTCCGGCGCATCGAGTAACAGCAAGATCGGATGGCGCAAGGCATAGAGCAAGCCGGCAAACAATGCCACGCCTGTGGTGCCAATAAATAAAATCAGACCGCCTAATTGCTTGGCATAGCGACACTGATCGGCGCCGAGCGCGCGCGAGATCACCGCTGTGGTCGCAATGCCGAGGCCAACTTGCAACCCGATAATGATCATCTGAATCGGCAAGGTGAAACCTTGTGCGGCGAGCGGGAGTACACCCAATTGACCAATAAAGGCACTATCGACCAACTGAAAGCTCATCAGTGACAGCACACCAAACAGCATCGGTAGGGTGGTAGAGAAGAGGCGCTTGGCGCGAGAAACGGATTCCATCAGGCACTCTTTACATTAATAGGGTGAAAAAAGCCGAGCATTGGCATGCTCGGCATAGTCGCACCAATTGTAGAGGAATGCTAAAAATTACCAACCCCTAATAAATAGGGGACTTATGGTTGATGGACGCCATGTGCGAGTTACTCCATGCCGAGCTGGTCGGCGAGATATGTATAGGTCCGCGCGAGCATCTTGGCACGGGTGGTATTGTTTGATGCGCCTGCATGCCCGCCTTCCATGTTTTCAAAATAGAGCACGTCATGCCCCATCTCCTGCATTTTCGCGACCATTTTGCGCGCATGGCCAGGATGAACGCGATCATCGCGGGTTGATGTGGTAAAAAATATGCGCGGATAAGCCGTTTCAGCTTTAATATTATGATAAGGCGAATAAGTACGAATATATGCCCAATCGGCATCGTTATCGGGGTTTCCATATTCTGCCATCCAACTAGCACCGGCCAACAACTGGTTAAAGCGGCGCATGTCCAATAGGGGGACTTGGCACACGACCGCGTTGTAAAGATCGGGCCGTCGCATCGCGGTTGCGCCGACCAAAAGCCCGCCGTTGCTGCCGCCTTGAATGCCAAGGTGGGCTGGTGAGGTGATTTTTGACGCGATCAATGCTTCTGCCACCGCTTCAAAATCTTCATAGGCTTTATGGCGTTGATCTTTAAGTGCCGCTTGATGCCAAGCGGGCCCATACTCGCCGCCCCCGCGGATATTGGCGAGGACATAGATGCCCCCTTTCTCGAGCCAGTTTTTTCCCGTTACCGCGCTGTAGTGCGGTGTCAAGCTGACCTCGAATCCACCGTAACCATATAACAATGTCGGGTGGGACTGATCCAGGTCGAGTGACTTTTTCGCCACGATAAAATAAGGAATGGCGGTGCCATCTTTTGATGTTGCAAACTGCTGTGTCACCTGAAGATCGTCTGCATTAAACTTGGCTTTAGTCGATTTAATCACGCGGGGATCTTGGCGATCTGGGGTCACTTGATAAATCGAAGGTGGGATCAGAAAGCTGGCTACGTCGACAAAAAAATCATGGTGCTCAGGTGTCGCATTAAAGACCGAGAGCGTTGCATTATCTTCTATTGCCACCGTCTGAGTGTGCCACTGGCCAGTATCCTGTGGACGGAATAGCTGTATTTGCGACGTAACATCATTGAGCCAGCTGACCACAAGGTACTCGGCCGTGACGTCTAGCGCTTCAATACTGGCAGACGCCGTTGGTTTTACAAGTGATTGATAATCCGGGGTCGGCTTGGCAAGCTCTGTCATTGAGGCATAGACAACACTGCCTTGCGGGAAGGTGCGTTCACCTTGGCGATAGTCAGATTTAAGCTGGAAAAATAATTGCCCCTCAAAATAACCCATGACTTCGCTATCTGCAGGTAATGCCAACGGCACCAGATCGTCTGCGTTTAGCCAAAAGAGCTTTTGTGAATAAAAGGTCATACCCTCTGCAATCAAGGTGACTCGGCTGTGGCTATCACGTAATGTCATGGTGCTGACGGATACCGAGTCGGTAGCGCCTTGGTACAAGGTTGTCGCTTCCGATAATGGCGTGCCCCGTTGCCATTGTTTGATGGTGCGTGGGTAGCCCGAGTCCGTTAAGCTATCGGGCCCAAAATCAGTGGCTACGAGCAAGTGATCGTGATCCAGCCAGGTGGTCCCGCTTTTGGCCTCGGGCAGTGTAAAGCCATCATGGACAAATGCCTTGTCGACCATATCGAATTCACGTTTCACCGTCGCATCGGCGCCGCCGAGAGAGAGGGCGACCATACAGCGCTGATAGTCAGGCGCGTAGCAATCGACCCCTTTTAACACCCAATCTTTTTGCTCGTGCTGTGCCAGAGCATCGATATCAATGACGGTTTCCCACTCAGGCGCCTTTTGTGCATAACTTTGCGCCGATGTGCGTCGATAAATGCCCTTAACATGGGTATCGTCTTGCCAGAAATTATAGTAGAAGGTGCCCCGCCGTGTCGGGTAGGCAAGCCGATCTTGTGCGTTAAGCACGGCCAAACTGTCGTCATAAAAAGCATCATATTGCGATTTTTTTTCCAGATAAGCGTCCGTTTGGCCATTGTGTTTTTTGACCCATTCGAGCGCGTCTTTGCTCTCGACGTCCTCAAGCCATAGGTAAGGATCCGCTTGCTCAGCCCCGTGTGCGCTCGCAACCGTCATGGCCAGTGCTGCCGCTGACAGGCACTTGGTTTTATTTGTCATCGTGATTCTCCCGACGTCATTGTCAGTGGGTGTGTCAATACACAGAAAAAAACCGAGCACAAAATGCTCGGCGTCGAAAAAGGTTCAACGTAAGCCGAAACGGCAGTGGTGGGATTTAACTATTACTCAAAAAAGCGATCCATGGCGACGCCATCGGTTTGAGTGACTCTGACTGCGCCGCCTGTTTCATCGCTTTCAGTGCCGCTTGGTGATTCTCAAGCTCAAAATACGCCATGCCTTTTAAGTACTCGAGCTCTGCGCGTACATCGCCAGCGATATTTTGATTGTCGTCCGCAAAGGGAATAACGGCTTGATACTGTTGGTCTTGTACCATCAGTCGCGCAATCTTTAGTTTGGTTTTCGGGTCATTATCTATGCGATAAGCCGCACGATACGCGTCGATCGCTTCCGGTAACTCTTTGGCTTGATGCCAATACTGCGCGAGTTTCTTTAAGTGACCATGGGTACGCTCGACAATGCCAGCGTCTAACGCTTGGGCAAGGGTTGTCGCTGCGCGATAAGGAATCGACTGGTAGGCTAAAAAGTCTGTCAGTCTCAACACTTCCTTTTCTTTATCGAGTAACCCCAAGCTATAAGCTGACTCCAAAGCGGCCAGAGCTGCCGCTTCATCGTTCCTTTCCATTTCAATACCGGACAGTTGTTTCCAATATTGCTTTTTCGTCGGGTTGATTGTGGTCAGCGTCGTTAACACTTGTGCCGTGTTTGCCAAATCGTTGGTTTGATAATAGGCCGACATCAGCATCATATACCAAGATTCACTCGGCGTATCACTAAGCGCAATGGCCTGCTTTATCTCGGGAATCGCTTGCTTAAACTGCTCTTGCTGTATGTACGCGCTTGCCAGGGTCATATAACTCATGACGTCGGGTTTTTCCTCACCCTCAGCGAGTTGTATCTCGAACCACTGACGCATGAGTGAGATTGTTTTGCCAAAGTCCTCTTGCACCATATACAGCTGCGCCAAGCTATACCGCACTTGCTGCGCGACCGCGACGGGCAGGGCGCCAACCTCTAACGTTTTGGCGAAATAGGTGACCGCTTTGGCATAGTTATCTTCCATTGAGTAGATATAGCCGAGTTGTTGTAAAAGTACGGCCTGATCATAATTTTTGTTACCGCGACGCTCGAGTGCCGATGCCAGCTCTTGCTTCGCCTCTTGATACGTCTCGTTAGCAATGTATTTTTGTACTTTGTTCACGGTACGGTACGTGCGATCGGACAGCTCAGGCGTATCCGCACCATAGCTAGCACTTGATAAACTGGCGGCAAATAAGGCCAGTGCCAACATCCGTGTCAGTTTTTTTTCCATGATGGCCATCCTAGTTAATTGAAAACTCTATTTCTTGAGAAAGTCGAGCTTTAACGGGGGCGCCGTCCACTACTTTAGGTTTAAAGCGCCATTGCTTAACGGTTTTTTGCGCCGCGCGGCGAAGTCCCATGCGGCGCGGATCTTCTTTGAGCACCGCCACGTTTTCGACGCCGCCTTGCTCATTCACCGTAAACTCAAGCAATACTGTGCCTTTTTCTAGCCCAGCGCGTGCCGCTTTACGTGGCATTTGCGGTAAGAAGGTGGCAAGCGGTGTCGGCCCTTGGTTGCCGCTCACTCCGCCGCCGCCTTGGCTGTAATGCCCCAGCACCGATCCGCCACTGACATTGACGGGTAAATCCAGGTCAGGCATATCTAAATCTACCTGGTCCATTTGCGGCTTCACCGTTGATGTCACTTTCATTTCCGGTGGTGGTGGTGGCTTTTTCGGCGGTTTCGGCTTAGGAAGCTCACGCTTTTTCTCTTTAACCGTTTCTTCGGGTTTGATCCGTACAAATTCGATGATTCGCTGATCGTCATCAGAAGCTAGCTCATGGCGTTCTTTGTTGACAATTTTATCCATGCCCCAAAAAAGCCCCAGCGAGACGAACAGCGCGATCACTATTGACGCCAAATAACGCATACGCTAGTCCTTGCTTTTCGCTGCAATCGAGATGCTATCGACTCCGGCCATCTTAATTTGATCCATCACATCGACAACCACACCCGCACTGGCCTCTTGATCGGCTTGGATAACAACCGCGCCCTCTGGGCTCTCCGCTCGTAAACGCTCAATATTGGCGCGTACGGCATCAACATCGACGCGGCGTTTGTCCACCCATACATCGCCAGCAGGACCAACCGCAACCATGATGTTGCCTTTGCTGACTGTTTGTGCGGTATTGGCACTGGGGCGATTGACGTCTATCCCAGCCTCTTTCACAAATGAGGTGGTGACGATAAAAAAGATCAGCATGATAAAAACGATATCCAACATGGGAGTCATGTCGATTGCCGCTTCTTCATTGCCTTCATTGCTATAACGTCGTTTCATATCGCTACCTTAAATCCTTTTACGAGGTAACATGCTTAAGCTTATCTTCAAGCTTGCGCGTGGATAATTTGGCGAGGTGATCCAGCCGGGTACTAAAAAACAGCCCTGATAAAGAGGCAACCATGCCCGCTAACGTCGGGATAGTGGCTTTGGAAATCCCTGAAGCCATTGCTCGTGGGCTGCCTGTGCCTACCACGGCTAACGTATCAAAGACGTGAATCATCCCTACCACGGTGCCAAGTAAGCCCAATAAAGGACACATGGCGATCAGTACTTTGACAATAGGCAGTCCGCGCTTGTTTTCAATATCACGTTGGGAGACTAGCTCCTCACGGATCCGCTTAGACGCCCAGCTTTTATGGTCCTTGCGTTGTTGCCACTGTGTGACGACCGACTTGGCCGCGCGTGGTGCCACAAAAATAAAGTAAAACCAACGCTCCAATAATGCACACCATAGAAAGACACTCAGGATAAAAATGGCGACGAGGACATCGCCGCCCATACCGAGAAAGTGTCGAATCGACTCTAGTTCAGAGAGTATCCATTGCATGACATCTCCTTAGCTTTCAGCGGTGTGAAGCTTTTCCTGGTAACGCGCAATAAAGCCAGCGCTTTGCTCTTCAAGCGTTTGAACCAGTCGACGGCCTTTGCTGTGGACAAAGGTGTAGAGGAACAACAAAGGAATCGCAACGACAAGGCCAAGCATGGTAGTCACCAAGGCTTCGGAAATGCCGCCAGCCATCAGTTTAGGGTCGCCCGTACCAAATAGGGTGATCGCCTGGAAGGTCCCAATCATCCCCATTACTGTACCGAGTAGGCCGAGTAGCGGTGCCACCGATGCAAATAACTTGATCGATCCGATAAAGCGCTCAATTTTTGGAGCATTGCGCATGATGATCTCGTCTAGTTTGGCTTCTAGATCTTCGAGACTGGCACCTTGGTGCTCTTTATAGGCCGTGATCACTTCACCCAGCGGGTTGCTACCAATCGCTTCTTCACTTTTCTTCTGCTTGCGCATTTTGTTACCAATGACGGATAGACGCAGATAGCAGAGCAGGGCAATCAGCAAGCCGACAGCACCCATGGCGAGAATGATATAACCGACAATCCCGCCTTGATCGATACGTTCTTGAACGTTTGGACTTTGCACCAGTAAGGACAGAATCACCCCGCGTGATGGGTCGATATGTAAGGGGGCATAGTCACTTGAGGCAGATTCAAACGCGGCAACATTAGAGAGAATTGTACCTGCGGGTTGGCGCGCTAACTCTTCAAACTTGCCGGTTTCTGGCTCATAAGTCAGGTATTTACCATTGGCAATGGCATTAAACTCACCAATCAAAGTGACATCATCTTGGGCTTCACTGCCTTCGCCGTACACCACAGTGGCCGGTACGGTCGAGGTGTCACCTGAGACGATCATCTGCTCCATAATGATCTGCCAAAACTGCTCGAGTTCGGTAATCGACGGCAGCTCTTTACTTTCAGCAAGTTTAGTTAGCAGTGCTTCCCGCTCAGGAAATTGCACCGCGTTTTGAGAGGCGCTGAATAAGCCGTTAAATTCGCCGGAGAACTGGCGAACGACGCCAAACATCTCACCGAGTGATCCCGAGCGTTGGCGCAGGGTCTCACTAAGCTCGGTGAGGGTTTTGTCATTGGTATCAAAGGTCGCTTTGAGATCTTCACCTCGTTGCGATTCGAAGGCGAGATCTTGTTTGGCTTTGGCCAATAGCGCCGCTTGGTTGTCTTTATCGGCTAAAAACGCGGCTTCACGTTCGCGGTTTTGTTGCGATTCGGTGACACGTTCGCTTTTAACTTGGTTGAGTAGCTCATCCAAGGTATTGGCTTGCACGTGGCTTAGCGATAACGCGACCGCGGCAATCCCTGCAAATAGATACTTGATTCCTTTCATGATTACTTCTCCCCTGTAAAGACAGGTAGCTCGATCAATGCGGGTGGCGCTTGTTTTTTCGCAATCCGCAGCCCTTGCGTAATTGCATCACTGTAGCCTTCGGGTAAGGCTTCCCATTGATTAGTTTGCTTATTCCACATGCCGGTTTCGGCACCATCGGGCGATTGGAAGAACAGTGCCGTTCGACCTATGCGAAGAAAGTCATAGGTTTTGGTGTCACCATTACGTGCCATGCTGGCTTTGTAGGCCTCAATGTTACGTGAGAAGCCCTCTTCAATTTGGTAAGCCTCGAGCACGCGACGGAATTTTTCTGATGTGGTGACATCCGCGCGGTCCATCATCTCGTGGAGGCTGGCAATCCGTTTTTCCCGTTCGTCTAATTGGAAAGGTAAATCGAGCTGCACAAACTGATCGAGTGAATCAATCATCTTGAGTGTCAGCGGCACGATTTCCATCGCGGTTTGATCAATTTGGTCAATTTGCTTTTCCAATGACGCGAGCTCGTTATTTTGCGAGCTCACCATTCGTTCAAGCTGGTTGTTATATACCCGCATGCTATCGAGCTGACGCAGTACGGCTTTGTACTCGGCCAGCATGCTGTCGGTTTGTTCGCTGTATTGATCAATTTTTTGTTGCGATGCTTGCCCTGCGTTATTTTTACTTTCTACCGCTGACACCACGTCATCGGTAGAGGTAGCCATCGCAAACGAGCTCGTCAGCAACAGAGAACTGAGAATGGCGTTATTTAATCCCTTACGTACCATATCCGTTACCTGTTAATTGTGGAGAAATAAGGCGCGGCGAGGCCGCGCCAGGTTTGAGTTAGAAGTTTTGAGAATATTTAAAGAAGAAAACACGGCCTTGAATGCTGTATAGATCTTCATTGTAGGTGACGCCATCACTCTCAAAAGATGGATCTTCATCAGTCAGGTTACGTACACCGGCTGAAAGCTGGCCTTCCCATGGGGCCTGGTAGGTATAGGCCAGGTTCCATGTGGTTTGGCTAGTGATGTGTCCTGTCTTGTTATAATCCTTGTCAATATCTTGAGCTTGGCTGTCGATATAATCCGCGGATAAATAGATATCGTGGGTATCGATGTAGTTGAAGCCAACGCCACTTTGGAAACGATATTTTGGCAATCCATTACGGCCCACTTGGTTATTAACCGGACCATTAACGAACTCAGGTTCGCTATAGTCAAGCACATAGGTACCACTGAAATCGTAACGAACACTACCAATGTTTAGGTCATGCGCATAGTTAGCCTTAAGATCGATCCCCGATGTATCGAGTGTCCCCAAGTTAAGCCACTCGGCATCTGCACTGACTATTTTTCCGCCCTGACGAGTAATGTTCGGGTTTGGTTGGCCGCTTGAACGTGCCTCGTCAATCATTGACTGCAATTCATTTAAGACAATGGTGTCTTCAATCGAGATATTGTAATAGTCTGCAACCAAATCAAGGTTCTCAAGCGGGCTGTAGCTAACGCCAAAGTTAAATGAAACTGACTCTTCGGCATCCAGATCTTTGTTGGACTTACGAATCACATCATATTGACGCTCAGGACAATCAGCATCAGCTGTGCCATTAGCATCACATGAGACATAGTCTTTAGCGTAATCGCTAGATTGTGAATCAGCAGCGTAAAGATCTGACAGCTTAGGCGCTCTAAAGCCCATCCCTGCACCGGCTCGGAACATTAGATTATCTTGTGGTTGATAACGAAATGAAATCTTGGGTGAAACCTCGCTGCCAAAGTCGCTATAGTCGTCATAGCGTGCTGCTAAGTTCATCTCTAAATCATCAGTCAGGTACAGCACAGATTCGGCAAACAGCGCGAAAGTTTCACGGTCACCGGCGGCTGAGTTACCTGCACTACCAATGATATTGCCTGCTTCACTTTGTGAATCATAAGTGTCTGAATACTCGTAGCTTGTAAACTCAGAGCCAAGATAGAGAGGAACGTTAACCCCACCGATTTCGGCAACATCAAATTGCAACCCACCGGTGAATTGATGCATCTCCATCTCTGTGTCGCGAGACGTTGTTGCATTCAGTATATCGGCTGCTTTGTCCGTGAACTCACCATCAACAAATTCACCGTCATTGGCGAGCTGTTCGGCAGGGCTTTTAAATACATAGCCGGTACCTGTTTCACTACTTTGTGAATAGTTGGTGTGATAACCGGTTTCCCAGATCACTTCGCCAAAGGCCTCAGTGGCAAAATAACCGTCTAAACCAAAATTCAAGTCWGCTTGAAAATCGGTCACTGTATTATCGCGTGTCCCGACTTTGTCGAACCGATAATAAACCGTTGCGGGTCCGTCAGCAGGATCGAGGCCATTATCAGTAAAGAATTGTCCGCCGCCGGTTGTTGTTGGATCAACCGAAAAGGTACCGGCTGCGGGGGCAAAACGACCGAAACTTTCATTGCGGTTAATCAGCAGCTGAGAGGTAAAGGTAGTCGAATCAGTTAAGGCCAAATCACCATTAACAAACAGCGTGTTACGTTCAAGTGACGCGGTTTTAGCCGCTTCAGACGTGTAATCATAGCCGCACACGGTCCCCAGCCCAGGATAGACAGCTTCACCAACAAATCCGTCTTTACACTCTCCATTGTTCTCAGTGCCGGCGATCGGTTTTATTGATCCTGCATGAAACACATTACGGCCGTAAACACTCACCCCTCGCATATCATCAAAGCTAGTGGCATCGGTATTTTTAGAACGCAAGAAGTCACGATCGCGAAGATAAATTTCGTCTTTGCTATCATGCTCAAAGGTGAACATTAGGCTTCCATCGCTGCCCGATGTACCACCTGATATAGACACGTTTTTCTCATCGCCCCCTTCTCGGTCTGGAATGCCTCCACCGAAGGTCACATTGAGTCCATCAATACTGTCTTTTAATATAATATTGACCACGCCTGCGACGGCATCAGAGCCGTAAACCGCTGAGCCACCATCGGCCATGATTTCAATACGCTCCACGGAGGCGGCAGGAATAGCGTTAATATTCGCAGGACCGCCCCCCATCGCAGCCGAGCCAGGCAGGCGTTTACCGTTAACGAGAATCAGTGTACGGCTACCGCCTAAGCCTCGTAGTGACATCGTTGCTTGGCTCTGCGCGCTCGAGCCCGACGTTTCGCTGAGAGATCCGAAGGAGTTATAACTTGATTTGCGCAAAACATCAGCAATTGACACATCACCCGCACGTGCAATTTCGGCCTCACCGATAACTGCGACAGGCGTACTGCCTTCCATGGAAGCGCGTGTGATCCGCGATCCCGTTACTTTCAGTTTCTGCAGTTCTTGCGCTTGTTCTTGAGACTCGTCCGCGATGGCGGTTGAGGCGAATGTGACTGATCCGACTGCCAGACCAATGGCAACAGACAGTGCCGTTGTTCTTATCTTCATCCTTGATTGCTCCCTGTCATTTAACGGTCTTATAAATGCGCTGACTCAGACAACTCCATTACTTGAGCGCGCATGACAGCAAGATATACCCAATGTTTCGTCTGGGCGTCAAATCAAGTACCGATATATCAACT
>NZ_MUFH01000089.1:0-8851 GCF_001996115.1 Salinivibrio sp. MA427 | reverse complement strand
GTGTTACTTTGGTAAAAATATTGGACACGTAGCCTGTGTGCTACATGATGAATAAACCCAATGTTCATGGGGGTTAAGCAATAAATTCGTTGTGATTGATTTGATAACAAATGATCGAGATCAAGTTGCTATCGCTGTGAAAACTTATACTCAGTTTTGAAAGTTATTTACTAAATGCGATGCCGTTAGGGTGAAGAAATCTCGGTTAGAGGGGTCAAACGCCAGGCAGCCATCAAAAACCCAACCAAGCTGGTACGCTGGTGGTCGCAAGCAGTTACTAAATGATTTTCAAATATGAACCAGGAGACAACTATGCCTGTTACTAATATTGCCGAACTCAACGCGATGGTTGAGCGTGTCAAAAAGGCACAACAAGAATTTGCTACCTATTCACAGGAGCAAGTAGACAAGATCTTCCGTGCTGCATCACTGGCGGCAAACAACGCGCGTATCCCGCTGGCTAAACAAGCCGTCGAAGAGTCAGGCATGGGTATCCTCGAAGACAAGGTTATCAAAAACCACTTCGCGTCTGAGTTCATCTACAACAAATACAAAGACGATAAAACCTGCGGCATTCTTGAAGAGAATGACGAATTCGGCACCWTGACCATTGCCGAACCAGTGGGTCTTATCTGCGGTATCGTTCCAACCACGAACCCAACGTCGACAGCGATCTTCAAATCTCTGATCTCACTGAAAACCCGTAACGGCATCATCTTCTCGCCACACCCACGTGCGAAAAACTCCACTAATGATGCCGCAAAACTGGTTCTCGACGCCGCGGTTGCCGCCGGTGCGCCTAAAGACATTATTGGCTGGATTGATCAACCGTCTGTTGAGCTTTCTAACGCACTGATGAAGCACGATGACATCAACCTGATTCTGGCCACGGGTGGCCCAGGCATGGTGAAAGCGGCATACTCATCGGGTAAACCAGCTATCGGCGTGGGTGCGGGTAACGTACCTGTCGTGATTGACGAGACTGCAGACATTAAGCGTGCTGTAGCTTCTGTACTCATGTCTAAAACCTTCGATAACGGCGTGGTATGTGCGTCAGAGCAAGCGGTTATCGTGATGGACGAAGTGTATGACGAAGTCAAAGAACGTTTCGCCTCTCACAAAGGCCATGTATTGAGTAAAACCGACGCCGACAAAGTGCGTAAAGTGTTGCTTATTAACGGCAACCTGAACGCAGATATCGTCGGTCAATCAGCAACAAAAATTGCCGATATGGCAGGCGTAAGCGTCCCATCAGACACAAAAATTCTGATTGGTGAAGGCCTGGAAATCAGCATTGAAGAAGAATTTGCACACGAGAAACTCTCACCAACCCTGGGTATGTTCCGTGCCAAAAACTTCGAGCACGCTGTCGACATGGCTTGCAAAATGGTAGAAATGGGCGGTATCGGTCACACATCAGGCCTGTATACCAATCAAGATGTCAACCAAGACCGCATTAAGTATTTCGGTGACCGCCTGAAAACAGCACGTATTCTGGTGAACATTCCAACGACGCACGGTGGTATCGGTGATTTGTACAACTTTAACGTTGCACCGTCACTCACACTGGGTTGTGGCTCATGGGGTGGTAACTCAATTTCTGAGAACGTTGGGCCTAAACACCTGATGAACAAGAAAACTGTTGCGAAGCGAGCTGAGAATATGCTGTGGCACAAACTACCAAAATCTATCTACTTCCGTCGCGGCAGCTTGCCAATCGCACTGGGTGATTTGGAAGACAAGAAACGTGCGATGATCGTGACTGACCGCTTCCTGTTTAACAACGGTTATTCAGAGCAAATTGAGTCACTGCTTAAAGCGCAAGGCATGGATGTAAACACTTTCTTCGAAGTGGAAGCGGATCCAACGCTAAGCGTGGTACGCAAAGGTGCTGAAGCGATGCAAAGCTTCCAGCCTGACGTGATTATCGCTCTTGGTGGTGGTTCACCGATGGACGCAGCGAAAATTATGTGGGTGATGTACGAGCATCCAGAAACCGCGTTCGAAGAACTCGCAATGCGCTTTATGGATATCCGTAAACGTATCTACAAATTCCCGAAAATGGGTAAAAAAGCCGAATTGGTTTGTGTAACAACCACTTCAGGTACTGGTTCAGAAGTCACGCCGTTTGCGGTTGTGACTGACGACGAAACTGGTGCTAAATACCCATTGGCTGACTACGAGCTGACACCACAAATGGCGATTGTTGATGCCAACCTGGTGATGAACATGCCGAAGTCGCTGACAGCCTTTGGTGGTTACGATGCGATTACTCACGCGATGGAAGCTTACGTGTCTATCCTGTCAAATGAGTACTCGGAAGGGCAAGCGTTGCAAGCACTGAAACTGCTGAAAGACTATCTACCAGCAAGCTATACGCACGGTGCTAACGACCCAATCGCACGTGAGAAAGTGCATAATGGTGCCACCATTGCCGGTGTCGCGTTTGCCAACGCCTTCTTGGGTGTGTGTCACTCCATGGCGCATAAACTCGGTGCTGAGTTCCACCTGCCGCATGGCCTGGCGAACGCATTATTGATTTCAAACGTGGTACGTTTTAACGCCAATGACAACCCAACCAAGCAAACGGCATTTTCGCAGTACGACCGCCCACAAGCACGTCGTCGCTATGCAGAAATCGCTGACCACTTGGGTCTGGCTCAAGCCGGTGACCGTACCGCACAGAAAATTGAGCGTTTGTTAACCTGGCTTGAAGACATGAAGCTGAAACTAGACATCCCAACCTCTATCCAAGCGGCGGGTGTACCAGAAGCAGACTTCATGGCCAAACTGGACGAGCTGGCGGAAGAAGCGTTTGATGACCAATGTACCGGTGCAAACCCACGCTACCCACTCATCAAAGAGCTGAAAGAAGTGTTGGTTGCGTCTTACTATGGCAAGCCTTACGTTGAAGGTGAAACCTTTGAAGGCACCACGGTTATCAAAAAAAGAGATGACCAACCCGCTGCAGCGCCGACCAAAGCGGCTAAAGCTGACGCAAAAGCGAAAGCTGAGCAAAAGGACCAAAAAGCAGATGCCTAATGTAACCTAGGCAACCGCTTAACGAAAAAGACCCGCCACCGGCGGGTCTTTTTGATTTTACCCGTGGCGACGATGACACGAGAATACAGAGCGCTTCGCTTACGGAATACGGAAAGAGACGAGACGCTTCGCTTCTAGAGACTAGAAACGAGAAAGGACTGCCGCTTACTCGCATCGGGGCTTTTGCTCTTTCTACCCACTTGCTTCTAACAACCGGCCGTTAAAAGAATCATTCGAGACAATATACTCCGCGTTTCGAATTAATTCGTCATCCATCTCAAAGGTTGCCCGATGTCGGTGGCGTGGCACAATGCCTCCCACGCGGATCTTTAGCCCGGAAAGCTCTTTGGCCCAGCGCTGGGTTAAGCCGCCAATCATGGCATTGGCAACGGTGTCAGGGGTAAGATGAGCGCCAGCGACATTAATGATCACACCGGGGCGACCACGTTGTTGCATACACTCTGCCGCGTGCTGAACCACCAGATAACACGGCGAGGTTGTATTGGTCAGCGTTCTCGACATATCGACGGCATTGATCGGCACTTAAGCGCAGTGCTGGCCATTCAGTATCGAGCAATGCGACGTCAGCACCAAGCGAGCAAAAATGCTCTGCCATTGCGCGTCCCGATGATGAGCCGCCGGCGGTAATAACGACCACTGCGTTATCGATCTTCATGGTCAATTCCTCAATATTATCAACAAGATAGAGCGTCACGCCTTACCTTTTATACTCAAGCTAATCACGTGAAAATGACAGCTTACTCACACCTTATTCAAGCGTGGGAAGGTAATACTGGACCATAATTACGCCGACTGCGAAAAAAAGGCTCAAAACGTCTGGTCGTCTGGCAGAAATATTGTTGGGAATTGAGAGACGATCACAATTTCGATAAGGATCATGAAACCCTCTCAGGATCAACTTGCGATCTTCGTTGTTATGCGCTTACACGCATTTTATCGAAGCAATGCGATGTGGTGAGTTTTTCATACAAGGTGGCAGGGTTAAAAGCGGGGCGGCTTGGGGTTGCATCAGCTAAATGACGACGCTCATGACCGGAAAGATTATGGTAGACCGCTTCATCAAAGCCGTGTGTCCCCTGGGGCGGATAATGCATAGCGGCCGGAGCAAGTTGAAAGCGCAAATTAGCGCTGGCTAAACCGCCACGGTGAAAGGCATCGGCTTGGGCACTGGCGCGCTGATAATCTTCTTCATTACTGGCCGCCAAGGGTTGCGGCTCTGCCAGCTGGAACTGCTGGCGCAATACCGCATCATTACTGATAGGGTTATCGGTGAGGGTGAGTGGCGTTGACTCATTCGCATCCCCGGAAAGCAGCGCCATCATCAACGCAAAGTCGGAACGACGTCCTTGCACCACCGCCTGATTGAGGTTGCCCCCAAACTGGACGTCGCTAATAAGCTGCGCTTTGTCGATGGTATGGATAGTCACTGCGGTTACCCTAATTCATATCGTGATTGTGCGGATGTGTAATAGGGTATCGGCCGCGTACGGTAAACTTTAGTGGTTTTTTATCCGGTTTGTGCCAGTTGGGGCGACAATGGCTGCGTACTTTGTCCAGCAAAATGCTGCATCGAAAACGCCACGCGATCGTCTGGCATCAGCGGGTAGCGCCGAGGTGGAAGTGACTCAATCAGCCGTAACCTTGGCAGCAATCCGCAGCCATTGGCAATTTGGATCGCAAGACCAGGCCGTGCATTAAGCTCGAGTACCATCGGGCCCTTCTCTTTATCTAATACCATATCTGTCCCCATATAACCTAAGTCGGTCATCTCCCAGGCGCTGGCTGCCAGCGTGAGCAGCTGCTGCCAATGAGGCACTTTCAGGGTATAAAGGTCATGTTCCGTATCCGGGTGATGGGTGATGGGTCGGTTAAATTGCACCGCCTTTAGCGCCTTACCGGTGGCCATATCTAGCCCGACGCCTACTGCCCCTTGGTGCAAATTGGCCTTGCCATCAGATGCTGAGGTCGACAGCCGCATCATCGCCATCACCGGATACCCTTGAAACACAATCACGCGAATATCAGGGACCCCTTCATAGCTAAAACCGCTGAAGCTATCGTCGAACGCGATCAAGTTCTCGACCACGGCGACATCCGCTTTGCCACCGAGCGAGAACAGGCCCGCGAGCGTATTGGTGATATGACGTTCAACATCGTTGTGGCTCACGGTCTTGCCAGAGGCCTTGGTATAGACCCCTTGATGATTTTTCGTCACCACCAAAATGCCCTTACCGCCTGAGCCTTGCGCCGGTTTAATCACAAAACCGGGCCAATTTTCCACCATGTGATGAATACGTTTGACGTGCGCTTGGCTATCAATCACGCCGATCAACTCAGGGACGGTAGCGCCGGCTTGTTGGGCGATCAACTTGGTTTTAAGTTTGTCATCTACTAATGGATAAAGACGCCTGTCGTTGTAACGACCAATGTAACGGATATTACGCTGGTTCATCCCCATAATGCCGGCGTGATTCAGACGAAAGGGGGAGGCGAACCGTGAAAAGAATTTAATCATCACGACCGCTCCCATCCTGATGTGCTAACGGGCGAAACCGCTTCAACTCCGACAAGCGGTAGCCGGTGTAATTACCCAGCATTAATATCAATGCCAAGATCACCAGCTGCAAACCAATAAAGTTAAAGGTCAGATGCCGGACCAACTCATTGGTCATCGCCAAATACACCAACACTGCAGTGACGAGTGAGCCACCGCCTTGAATCACCACTTCTTTTGCGCCTTCCTCTTCCCATAAAATCGACATCCGCTCGATGGTCCATGACAGAATAATCATTGGGAAGAAGGTGATGGTTAGCCCTTCCATTAAGCCGATACGGAACGCGATCACGCTAAATACCGAAATAATTAAAATGACCGTGATAATCACCGCGGAAATTCGCGCCACTAGCAGCAAATTAAGCCGCGAGAGATAGCTTCTTATCACCAGCCCAGTGCCGACGATCAACACAAAGCCAACAATCCCAGTGAGTAATTGGGTTTGCACAAAGGCGACCGCAATCAGCACTGGCATAAAGGTCCCTGAAGTCTTTAACCCCACGATCACGCGCAAGAACACCACAATTAGCGCGCCAATCGGGATCAGCATAATGGTTTTAAACATCGCCTGCTCTTCAATGGGCAAGCTATGAATAGAAAAGTTAAGTAGGTTATCGGCGGAAACCTTCGCTGAAGTGGCCTGTTGTGGGCTGATATCTTGGGAGATAATTGAAAAATGTACCTGGCTATGTTCACCGCCCATCACTTCTAACAATGGTCCGCCGTGCTGGTTCCAGAGCAGGACATTACTGTGATGGCCATTTTGCCCAGTGGTTAAATCAAACAAGTGCCAGCGTGTGTCTTGCCACACTTGTAGCATGGGAGAAATGGTTTGGCGACGTCGCCCATCTTCAAGCTCCAAGCCACCGACCACGCGCGCATGCACACCTTCCAGTGCTAAGGTTTTTCGTAGGGCGTCGGGTTTGTCGAGGGTATTGAGTAACAACGCCGCGTTTTGACTATCTGGGCTATTAAATTGTTTGATGAGCTCACGGGTCAACGTAATGTTGTCCGCCGAGCGCGCCCGTGCACGATCCAACAGTGCTAAGGCCGCATTTTTGGCAGCATTATCCATCACCGGAAGCGTCACCTGCTCTTCATCAGGTGGGGCCATGGTATAGCGCGCACTGTCGTCGACTAACATTTGGTTTTTAAAATAAAGGGTTTGCTCACCGTTGGCTTGGCGCGTCGACCACTGTGCTTGGCGGCCATGTTCAGTGTTAAGCAATGAAAAGCCATAGCCTGCCGAGGAGGTGCTCTCATCGATAAGCGTAAGCCCAGGTTGGCTATCTGGTGCAGCAAGGCTAACTTTTACTGGGCCATCGCCGGCATCAAAGTTAATTCTGGCCTCAATTTGCCAGACTTGGCGGGTGTCATCCGCTTGCCAAGGCACCCCATAGCCTAGGTGACGATAGGCACTGAGTGCGATACCGGCCAAAATTAAAAAGCCGATCAAAAAGTAAAAAGGAACCCGTGAAACCATGTCGATTACCTATTTTCGTAGAGCCTATTTTCGAAGAGCCTAGCTTTTCGTAAAGCCTATTCTTGTAGAGCCGATTCTTTAGACGCTGATGGCGGCTGACGATCATCATCACTAGGCTCCGGGGGAGTGTCCGGCTGATATTGCGGATGAATGTGTACTTGGCTGACATCTACCACGGCTAAATCTTTAAAAAACGAGCGGCCCAACAATACGGGGTATTCCATATTGGTGCGATCCGCGAGGGTAAATTCGGTTTTTTCGTGAATGTTACCCACCCGGATCCACGCTTCAACCACGGGGCGGCGGTCAGTTTTATCGGTCGATGATTGCCGTATGAGAACCCAGCGCTTTACGGGTATTTCCATAAATACTGGCTGGTCATTGTTTTCACTATGATTGACATTAAACTTGACCCAGGTGTCACCATCGCGCTCAAATTCTTGAATATCTACCGCATTGAGTGACGAGGTTGCCGCGCCGGTATCTACGCGCGACTGGAAGGTGCTTTTGACTTCATCAAACCAAACCCACTCACGTCCGCCGAGGACCACTTTGTCGTTATTCACGGGCACCCGGACCACTTTTTCTTGGATTTTAACTTCCGGTTTTGGGTTAGCGAAATTGGCATATAGTTTGGCTTGAGTACGCTGAATAATAGTCAGTTGGCTCTCGAGCGCCGTGACTTTATCTGTCAGCTGAGTCAATGACGTATCGTGTTGGGTAAAAGCATCAGTCAGGCTTTGCCGCTGTTGCTGGCTCTGGGTGGCAACGGTATTGAGTTTATCCAGTGTTTCTTGGTGTTGCTGCTGAGAGGTGAGCATGCAACCGGACATCGTTAATAACAACACACTGATTAGTGAGCAACGAAAAAGCATCTAAGTCTCCACTGCATAGAAGGATGGCTACTGGCCGTATCGCCTCAAACAATGGATCAAAAGTGAGGCTGAGCGCAGATTCTAAAGGATGCGACCAAGATGGATAGAGGGATTGTGTCAAATGTTAGTCAGAATTGACTAAACGTTGATTATCTCAACGCTATCGGTGAAAAATTGCCCGAAAACAGGCAGTCGCGCCCTTGTGCATAAAGTGAACAACAATAAAAGGGCGCAGATCGCGACATCAGCGTCAGCGTTGCGTGTGCTCTAGGTCAAATTAACTACACTCTATCAAATTAACCACAGCACACGCCGCCTGGCGCGATTTAATCAGGATTGCGTGCCACTAAAATTGCGCGTTTAGGCGCCGGATACCCTTCGATGGTTTGCGTCGGGTCATCTGGGTTTAGATACTCTGGCAACGAGTTATGGGTCATCCACGCTGTGCTGCGCTGCTCATCGGTGGTGGTGACACATTCATCGACAATACGGACATCGACAAATCCGACTTTTTCCAACCACACTTTGAGCGCACGCGCCGAAGGGAAAAAGTAGACATTGCGCATTTGTSCATAGCGGCCTGATGGCACCAATACAGCGTTTTCATCGCCATCAATCACCAAGGTTTCCAGTATCAGCTCACCGTCTTTCCCCAACTGCTCTTTGAGTTGCATTAGATGATCGAGCGGCGAGCGACGGTGATAAAGCACGCCCATGCTAAACACGGTATCAAATGCACGCAGGGCAGGGAGTTTTTCGATTCCTAAGGGCAGCAGATGCGCGCGTTGATCATTGCCCATTAAACGACGAATGGCGTCGAACTGCATTAAGAAGAGCTCAGAGGGATCAATACCTACGGTAAGAGCCGCCCCTTCA